>CAIQJL010000282.1 GCA_903872185.1 uncultured Bacteroidota bacterium
TCACGAAGTTTTATTGACGAAGAATCGGAAAAAGATTTAGTAAATCTTCTTAAGAAGATTTGTATTGATTGCTGGAATGTTTTTCAGTTGACAGGTTTTGTTAGAGTGGATTTCAGAATTGATAGAGATGGAAATCCATTTGTGTTAGAAGTTAATGCAAATCCTTGTATAACACCTGGCAGTGGATTTTACAGTGCTTGTGAGAAAAAAGGATATAGCTTTTCATACGCAGTAACAAGAATGATTGAAGATACAGTTAGACATTTAAAATAAAAACCACAGTCATGTTGAGGCGCTCGAAACATGATGGGTTGGCTTAAGTCACCCTTCGAGAACCTCAGGATGACATAAAACTAAATAATATGAACATTACATTTCGCACAGAACTAAGAGAATCAGATTTGACCGATATTCAGAATATTGTTGAATCAACTGGTTTCTTCTACGATTTTGAAATTCCTGTTGCTGTTGATTTAGCAAGAGAAGCTTTAACGCACGGACAAGAAAAAACAGAATATTTTTTCCTTTTTCTTGAGGTTGATGGCAAAACTGTAGCTTATTCATGTTATGGTCCTATTGCATGCACTATTGGTAGCTTCGATTTATATTGGATTGCAACACATAATGATTTTAGAGGAAAAGGTGTAGGCAAACAATTATTAGAAAAAACCCACGAAGCAATTAAAGCCAGAGGTGGAAAACTTGTGATTGCTGAAACATCAGGCACAGAAAAATATCTTCCAACCAGAATGTATTATGATAAAGTTGGTTATAAAGCCGAGGCAATTATTAAAGATTTTTATCAGCCTGGCGACGATAAATTCATGTATGTTTTCAGACTCTAAAAAAACATTATCGTCATTGCGTTAGGTGCGGTGAATTGACCCGCAATCGCATTACTTATTTACCTCCACTTGTTTTTCTAAGCATTATTGGAAATTGTAATGAAGCCCCACCTATTGCAGTTTCACCAAAAACAGTAAATGCTGCAAAAAATCTAGTATCAAAAAAATAAGTTTTACTCAATTTAATACGTATACCAAGGTTTAACAATGGACCAATATCTTGAGTGCCATATCCACCATTTACAATATATAAGCCAGGTCCAATAAAAAAACCAATAGGAAAAGAAACGGGATTTTTCTTATTTGGAGGATATGATCCAGCAAGTGCATTGAAATTAAATACTAATTGCCCATACTGAGAACCGTAAAGTTTTTTGTCGTTTTCAAAAAATGCATATTGCGAACCTAAATGAAAATCAAATGAAAAATTATAATTTTTACTTAATTTTATTATTCTTTTTCTAATACAAAAACTTAAATTTGGACCGTAAAACGATGCTGATGTATATGCATTTGAAGCCTCACCATATGCAATTCCAGGGCTTATAGAAATCACATATCGACCGTTTTTTTTCTTATCTCGTTGAGAATATGCTTTAAGTGAAACTAAAGCTATCAAAACAAGAATAAAATACTTTGCTAATTTCATAACTAATAATATTAAATAGTATCTAACTAAAATTATAATCTATATTTTTAACGAGCTTTATTTATATAAGGTTTTAATTAATCCGTTTTTTATTCTGTTAAACTTTAGAAATTAATTTTAAATGCATTTCTGCTTTTTTAATTTTTATTATTTCGCACAAGTAGCTTTCTCCTAGCGAATATTTTAAACAATCGGAAAAATTAACTACAATCGCATGTTTCGTTTTTGAACTTATAGCTTTTATTACCAAATATTTATCTTTTGTTTTGCGCGTTTCCTTCTGTTTAGTCTCAATTAGGGTAAAAAAATCCTTTTCGCCAACAGAATAAATAGGACTTTTAGGTTCTAAAAAGACTCTTCCGCTACAACTTATCTTGTCAATTCTACATCTGATTTCATTTCCTATTTTGATATTATACTCATCATAATATTTTGTTGGAAGCAAATACTTTTTATCGAATTCTGATAAAAGAATATAATATGATTCATCAGATAGGTCGATTATTTTCTCTACCTTAAAATTAAATTCATATCCTTCTTCCAAAATCATTTTTTTATTTTTTCACAAAATTACATTCGTTTTTACAAATTCAATACTTGCTTTAAGCATTTATGGCTATTTTTGATAAAAATAAATTTAATCTTTATTAAGACATAATAATATGAGAATAATATTCACAATATCTATATTACTTTTTTCGACAACTTTATTGTTATCGCAGAATAATAAGCTGATTACGTTTTTTGAAAAATCAAATTATTTAGAAACTCCTCGCTACGATTCGACTATTGCATTTTGTAAGGCTTTGGCTAAAAGTTCTCCATTAATTCATTATAGTTCGTTTGGGGTTAGTCCTGAGGGCAGAGAATTGCCATTATTAATTGCAGATAAAGATCACATATCAGATGTTTCATTATTGAAAAATTCTGGAAGAACTATTTTATTTATTCAAGCATGTATTCATGCAGGTGAACCAGATGGTAAAGATGCTGGATTTATGCTCTTCAGGGATTTTGTTACTGATAAAAACATTACAAAATATTTAGAAAATGTATCAGTGGTTTTTATACCAATATTCAATGTTGACGGTCACGAAAGATGGAGTGCATACAATAGAATAAATCAGAATGGACCAACAGAAATGGGTTGGCGAACAAATGCAAATAATTTAAATTTAAATCGTGATTACATTAAAGCAGAAGCTCCTGAAACTAAAGCATGGATAGGGTTATTTAATAAACTTGATCCTGATTTCTTTATAGATTGCCATGTTACCGATGGTGCTGATTATATTTATCCTATAACTTATGGAATTGAAATTAATGGTAATATGGATTCCAATATTACTAAATGGCAAAGAAATATTTATTTACCAGAAATAACATCTTCAATGGAAAAAGCTAATTATCCTATTTTCCATTATGTTAGTTTTAGGGAATGGCATAATATTGAAAGTGGGTTAGAAAGTTGGGTAACTGCTCCTATGTTATCAAACGGATATACAGCAATGGTAAATTGTCCAGGTTTATTAATTGAGTCGCACATGCTTAAAGATTATAAAACAAGAGTATTTGCAACTTATAAAATGCTTGAATACACATTACAAATCCTTAATGATACAGGAAAAGAACTAAAGAAATATAAGAAAGAAGCTGATTTGTATTCATCCTCTGATGAATTCAGAAAAAAACCTTTTCCACTCGAATTTAATTTCACTAAAGATAGTACAATGGTTGAGTTTAAAGGAATGGAATACACCCAAGAAAAAAGTGATTTAACAGGTGGTAAATGGTTTAAATTTGGCAAAACTATTAAGAATTATAAATTACCATATTTTAATAACATTAAACCTATAACTTTTGCTGATTTGCCCAAATATTATGTAGTTCCTAAGCAATGGGCATTTATTGAAGACTTATTAATAATTCATAACATTAAATACACTAAAACTAAAAATGATACTGCAATAAATGTAAAGACTTATATTTTCAATAATGTTCAGTTTGGTGCAACACCTTATGAGGGAAGACAAAGAGTCTCTTCTTTTGAAATAGACACAACAACAATTAAAATGGAATTAGCGAAAGGTTCAATTTTAGTTCCGGTAAATCAGGCTAAATCAAGGCTAATTGCACATATTTTTGAACCAATGTCTGATGCCTCGCTGTTAAAATTTGGATATTTTAACACTATATTTGAACAGAAAGAATACGGAGAATCTTATGTTTTGGAGCCTTTAGCCCGTGAAATGCTTAAAGATCCTAAAATTAAGGAAGCTTACGAAACAGAAGTTAAAAATAATTCAAATTATCCTAAAGATCCAGATGCTATTTTAAATTGGTTTTATTCTCATTCGCAATATAAAGATATCCAGCAAAATATATACCCTATTGGTAAAATATTCTAATCCTTCAATCAATCTCAGTAAAACGCAATAAGACATATTGTCGCATTGCAAAAAGAAATAGTGCCATATTGTCATTATTTTGCATTTTGTTTCTGACATTATTTCAAATTTTTGTTTTGGGAATATAATTTGAAAAACCTCCAGCATAAATTAATTATTAACTAAAAAAACGGAGGACAAAATTATGTTACCAAGATTAAGAACATTCAGCCCAAGTCTAGTTGACAACTTCTTAAACAATGATTTTTTAGACAATTTTATTAGCAACAATGCACATGTGTATAACAGAAGCATACCAGCAATAAATATTGTTGAATCAAAAGAAAATTTCAGAATTGAGATTGCAAATCCTGGATTGGACAAAGAAGATTTTAAAATAGATCTTCACAACGATTTGCTTACTATTTCTGGTGAAAAGAAAAGCGAGAACGAAGAAAAAGAGGAAAAGTACATGCGTAAAGAATTTAATTACACACACTTTAAACGCTCTTTTATACTTCCCGATTCTGCAAATGCAGAAAATATTGAGGCTACTCACAAAAACGGAATTCTAACTGTAACAATTAACAAGAAGGAAGAAGCAAAAGAGAAAGAACCTCGCCAGATAAACGTAAAATAATTTTAAAGTTAGTATTAGTAAAGTGCCGTTTTTGAAAAAGAATGGCACTTTTTATTTCTTGTCTGTTTAAAGCGTCCTTGCTTTAAACCATATTTATAAGGTTTATGGCTATAGGCCTTTGTTAAAAAATACCTTGAGGTTTGCTCGGGGTAATTCATTTATGAAAATTATTTTTTCTTACGACCGCTGTATCTATATAATGTTATATCGGTAAAAGTTCCAAATCGTACATTACCTGAAATTAAAATTTTTCCGTCAACCTGAATGGCAGCTGCATATGCATTATTGTACCTATAGTTTTTTAATGCTTTTGAAATTATTTTTCCTTTTTTGCCAAATGTTTTATCAAGCTTTCCGTATATGGTATATCTAAGTATTTCAATGCTTGTAATAGTATCTTTTGTTGTATTTCCTATAAGAATTAGTTTACCATCATCTTGTAATAAAGATGCACTTAAAACTTCTAACGATCCTTTTTTACTATGAATAACAATTCCTTTATTTCCAATAGTTGTATCTATTGTTCCATCTTTTAAATACCTAACAAATGCTAAATCGCTAAAATCATTATTAAAGACGTGTCCACTTGCTATTATTTTATCATCAGGTTGAATTAACAAAGAGGTAAGATTATCATTTTTGTCACTAAATGAAGTAATAACAATTCCTTTTTTTCCAAATGTCGTATCTAAAAGTCCGTTTGGTAAATACCTTACAATAACAAAATCAGTATATATTCCCTTTTTTAAATCACCCCCTATTATAATTTTTCCGTCTTTTTGAATTACAATTGAAGTAGCTGTAGCATCTGAATTTTCTATATCAGTAATTACAATTCCTGAGTCCCCAAATTGAGTGTCTATTTGACCATTTTGCAAATATTTAGTAATGGCAAAATTGGATTGTTTCCCATCAAATGTTTTTCCGGCTGCAATAATTTTATCATCAGGTAGAATCTGAATACCTACAATTATGTCTGAAGGTTTTTCAATTGAAGTAATTGCTATACCTTCTTTTCCAAAACTTTTATCAATAGAACCATCTTGATTATACCTAACTAATGCAAAATCTTCATCTGTTTCATTACCTATATGTCCGGCTACTATAATTTTTGAGTTTGATTGTAATTTAACACTATTTGCAATATCATACTCAGGCCCAATAGGAGTAATAACTTTTCCATTTTTTCCAAACAAGGTATCAAGTAAACCATTAGTGTTAAAGCGACAAATTGCAAAATCTTCATTTACACCGTTATCGGTAAATCCTGCGAGTATAATTTTACCATCTTTCTGAATTACCATTGATTTACAATAATCATTATCATGATTCAAATCAGTTATTACTAAGCCTTTATTACCAAAACTTTTATCGAGTTTACCTTCTTTTTGTGAAAAACCTAAAAAACAAATAAAAAATAAAATAAGTATAAAATTGATTCTTAACATTCTTGACAATTTTCGTTAATGAGTATTGTTTTCAATTACTAAATAAGTATTTCAAATATATAGAAAATTCAAAATATAGATTCTTAAATATACTTAATAACTAAAAAGTATTATTCACCTTTTATTATTAAGCCATTAATTACCTTTGTATTTCTACAAAAATACTTAATGCTTAAATTATTTAATAAAAGTCTTGGTCAGCTTGAAAAGAAAACATTCAGGTTGCATTTTATTTATTCAATAATTGAGGGAATAATAGTTGGGGTTTTAGCTTTAAATGAATTTGTGTTTGTTAAAAGTCTTAAAGGAAGCGATGTTTCTGTTGGCTTGCTTTTTCAGTTTTCTGTATTTGTTTTAACATTTTCTGTATTATTAAATGAATGGTCGAAACGAATTAAAAATCAGAAACGTTTTATAATTACTGTAGGATTAATAACCAGACTCCCTTTATTATTACTTTTCTTATTTCCTGATAATGTTGGGCACCTGGCTTCAAATAAGATTTATCACTTATTTTTTATTTTAATATTTCTAACTTATTATTTAGCAAATCCAATAATTTTTCCAATAATAAATCAATTATTAAAGTCGAGTTATAGACACGAAAAATTTAGTCAATTATACAGTTATTCAACTATTGCTAACAAGGTTGTAATGATGATAGTAACATTATTATATGGAATTTTACTTGACAATAATGAAAATGCATACCGATATGTTTTTCCTGTAATTTCAATTTTAGGAATTTGTTCAGTTTGGTTGTTATCAGGAATTAAATCAACTGAAGATTTAAATATTATCCCTTCTCTCCCGCTTTGGCAGTCGGTAAAACGTAGCATAAAGAATATGAGATCAAAAATGAAAATAAATAAACCTTTTCGTGATTTTGAAGCTGCATTTATGTTTTATGGA
This sequence comes from uncultured Bacteroidota bacterium, assembly GCA_903872185.1. Taxonomy (GTDB): domain Bacteria; phylum Bacteroidota; class Bacteroidia; order Bacteroidales; family GWA2-32-17; genus GWA2-32-17. The sequence goes on from CAIQJL010000282.1 coordinate 6,882, forward strand.
TTTGCATTTATGGGAACTGTTTCCGTTATAACAATTTACTTTGAAAAAGGTTTAGGTTTAAATTATTCTAGTGTTGCCTTTTACAAGAATTCATATAATTTACTTGCGATTATTTTACTCCCACTTTTTGGAAGATTAATAGGTAAAATTGATCCTAGAAAATTTTCTGCAATTACTTTTGCATCACTATTATTTTATTTGGTATTTATTGCTTTAACAACTATTTTTCCATACTTCTCAGATATAGAAGGAATCAGAATTTACTATACTTTATTTGTTGCAATGTTATTTAATGGTGTGTTTGCAGCAACTATGTCTTTATTGTGGAGTATTGGCTCTGTTTATTTTTGTAAAACAGAAGAAGCGTCAGAATATCAGTCCATTCATTTAACATTTACTGGACTTCGTTCATTTTTCGCACCTTTGTTAGGAGTATGGATATATTGGCTGGTTGGTTTTACTGCTACGTTTTTAACGGGTGTTGTTTTGTTAGCAATAGCAGTTGGAATTTCGTTAAAGAGTCAGAAAAAGTATAGTTTATAACAATATTTACAAATTTATGTTTGTCATGTTGAACATCCGCCGCGGCGGATGAAACATCTATTTCTAGGATATAGATTTAGCTTCGCTAGAAATTGTTCTTCTATACACTCAGATTGACAAAAATGTTATTTTATTGCAAGCTTCTTCAACTTACTCATATACTCATCAGTATAAAGCCACATTCCGTATATATGTTTTCCTTTTATTTCCCAAAACTCTTTGGGTGCTGAAGCTTTATTATACAATTCTACCCCCATCCAGTATGGAATAACGTCATCTTCGGTACTATGAATAATTAGTTTGGGAATTGTTATATCCTTAATTAAATCTGATGCTTTATACTGAGATTTAACAAGAATTTCAGCAAATGGCCATAACCAGAATGGCGAAATAGCGGTGGCAATAGCATGATGATTAGTAAATGCCCCTTCAATAACTAATGCTTTTATTTCTTTTTGATGGTCATGAGCTATTTTTACTGCTAAATGCCCACCAATAGATCTTCCTAAAATAATTATTGGAATATTTTTATCTTTTGTTTTTTCTTCTAAATAAGCCAAAGCACTTTCTGCATCATCTACTAAATTTTGATGACTTACTTCACCTTGTGAATTACCGAACCCCTGATAATCTATTACAAGTACCTCAAATTTTGCATTCTGCAACTTAGTTAAACTTGAAATTTGATCGGAAATATTTCCAGCATTTCCATGCAATAGAAGAATTGCCCCAATAATTGAATCTTTAGGAATAACAAAATATCCATCTAATTTATTTCCATTTTTAGAAGCAAAACTTACATGTTCAAAACCTAAGCTATCTGCTACTTTCTGGTGAGTTAGAGTTTTATTTGGATAATAGAACATTTTTTCAAATGAACATCCCACCATTAATATAAAAACAATAAATAAAATAAAAAGACGAAGCATGATTTTCTCTTTATTATATTTTACGATAGATTTTAATTACAGTTTTATATTTTTTAATATTTCTTGCTTAAACTCTTTTATTATAGCCTAAGGCATAGAATTTATTTTATTTTCTAAATCAATAAACCTTAAAGAATCTTTTAAAGGTATAAATGACATCTCCGAATTCCACCTGGTTTTATCAGAAAACCCCATTTGTACTGCACGATTCAAAGAATCAATCGCAGTTTTGTATTGTTTGTTAATTGCAAAATATACTCCTGTTAAAAATACTACATCCGGATTTGAAGGATCTGCAAGCCTATAAATTTTAAGAATTTTTTCTGCCATTAGTGTCTCTCCTGATTTTAATTCTTGGCTAGCTAATATGTAACCAACCATACTAATGTAATTAATTAATCTAATATCTCTATAGTCGGATGGTGTTTTATCTTTCTTGATAACAGCAGCATTGTATAATTTCATTTTTTTATCCCACCATTCCATATCTTTTTCTACAAATGCTTTTTGTAATTCATTTTGTGATTTTGTTTCTGAGGTAAGTGATAAACTTAGTGTTCTTTCTGACGCTTTTGATTCGTATCCTACAAGATAATTATTAACCTGAGATTTTTCAGTTTGAAACTGTTGTGTGCCTGATAACAAATCTTTTAATGCTTTATATGTTATTGTTTTTTTCCATGCATCTCTAATAGGTATTTTCTTTGTGTTATTAATTTCTTTAGAAAGGTATTTCTTAATGTTATCTATCGAACTTGATTTCAAGTTTAAAGAAATTGCAGAAAATGCAAATTCCATGATAGTATCAGGAGGCCATTGGTGTTTTCCTTCAAAATATTTAAAATTTGAATTTAAAATATTCTGGCGTATCAAATTTTCTGATTTGAAAATTTCTAAAAAATTAAAATCAGAGTATCCTGCAAATCCTATATATAAAAAGCCAGTAGTTTTTACATTAATTATGTCAGCAACACCAGCTCCGCAGCTAATAACACCTTTAAAAACATTTTCATGTTGAGCAAGAAACGATACAACCCTTGCACCTCCGCTAAATCCCATTAAATAAACATGATTTGAGTCTATTGCTGTATTATTCATAACATCTGCAATAATGCAATTTGAGAAATATACATAACGATCAGAAGTCATATTGTTTTGTATATTGTTTGAAGCAGCTAATACTACATTATATTTATTTGCAAGATCTTTATATTGAGATGCTGCATGATTTCCAGAAGCATGAGGATCAAAAATCACTATTAAAGGATATGACTTTAATGTATCGTTGGGAACAAATAAAGCATAACTACAAGAAGCATCTGTTAATGCTGAAACAACATTTATTACACCTCTTTTTATTCCTTGTGGGATTATGGTATCTTCAGGAATAGATTCTATACTTGTTGTTGAAGATGATGTGTTACAGCTAATAAAAATACCCAAAAGCGAAATAAATAATAAAAATATTCTCATTAATATGATTTTATACAAACCTAAGTAATTTTAATATAAACACCATATAATTTTACTTTTTTAACCCCAATTTTGCAATTAAATCTTTCCTCCCACTTTTATATAATGCTGAAGCAATAATATTTTTAAATTCTGGCTTATAATAAAAGAAGAAACTTTTTTGTAATCTTTTTTCATCCATTAATTTCGATACAAATACTTTTTCTCCAGTATAAGGATCCTTTCCAGTATAATACATAACTGAAGCCAATGTCATTGGAGTGGGAGTAAAATCTTGAATTTGTTCAGGTTTAGTTGAAGTTAATTTATTTGCTAATGCTAATTCAGCCATATCCTCGAGCGAGCAACCTGGATGACTTGAAATATAATATGGAATTATCTGCTGAACTATTTTATTCTCATTATTTACTCTTTCAAAAAAATCCTTAAACTCTATATAATAATCAAATGATGGTTTACGCATTAATTTTAACACATGTGGAACAGAATGTTCTGGAGCTACCTTTAATCTTCCAGAAACATGGTATTTTGTTATTTCTGTTAAATATTCAAGATTTAATTTTCTGAATTTTGATTTTTTATCAAGGTTAATATCATATCTTATCCCGCTTCCAATTGCTGCTTTTTTTATCCCTGGAATAGTTCTTACTTTTCTATATAATTGCAACATTGCAGAAGGATCTGTATTTAAATTATTGCATACAGAAGGGAAAATACATGAGGGTCTTAAGCATTTTTTACAAATCTCAAAATCTTCTCCTGCTAGCCTATACATATTTGCTGATGGTCCGCCTAAATCGCTTAAATGCCCTTTAAATTCAGGTTCCTTAACAATGTTCTCAACTTCATTAACAATTGATTTTTCAGATCGGTTTGAAATGAATTTACCTTGATGAATAGCTAACGAACAAAAGGAACATCCTCCAAAACAACCTCGGTGAATTGTTACAGAATATTTAATCATTTCGTAAGCCGAAATAGCACCTCTCTTACTATATTTTGGATGTGGCAAACGTGTGAAAGGCAAATCGTAATAATTATCTAATTCTTTAGTTGTTACTGGTTGATATGGTGGGTTTATAACTACAAACCGATGTTGATGTGGCTGAATAATTACAGATGATTGAAATTTGTTACTCTCCGTTTCAATAATTTTAAATGCTTCTCCAAATGAATCCTTATTTGAAAGACATTTTTCATATGACGAAATAACAATATTTTCATTATTTTCAATAATGTTATTTGATACATAAGCTATTTGAGGAATATTTGTTAAATCGCTGAATTTTGCGCCTTCCTTGAGTTTTCTGGCAATTTCAATCATTGGTTTTTCAGCCATGCCGTATACCAGTATATCTGCTTTGCTATCGATTAGAACAGAAGGCTTTAAACTATTTGACCAATAATCATAATGTGCCAATCGACGTAATGAGGCTTCAATTCCTCCAATAATAACAGGTACATCAGGATATAATGATTTTACAATATTTGAATAAACAGTAACAGCATAATCTGGACGAAAACCTGCTTCACCGCCAGGTGTGTATGCATCATCAGAACGTTTTCGAATATGTGCAGTATAATGATTTACCATACTATCCATATTGCCTGATGTTATTGCAAAGAACAAGCGAGGTTTACCAAATTTTTTAAAGTCACGTAAATCGTCTTTCCATTGTGGTTGCGGAATTATGGCAACTTTTAATCCTGATTTTTCTAAAACCCTTCCAATAACGGCAGCACCAAATGATGGATGATCAATATAAGCATCACCAGAAATTAGAACTACATCAACTTCAGACCAACCAAGTTGTTCGGTTTCTTTTTTAGTTATTGGTAACCACTGGTTTTTAGACATGTTTTAAACGCGAAATAATTATTGCAAAGTTAATTATAATTTCTTTAAAGTTTTGGTGTAAAACAATCCTTGTAATAATTATCATATTCTATGCGTCGACGCATAGAATTGGATAAAAAAAATGGTTAGTGAGAACACTAACCATTTATATTTTTTATTAATGTTTTTAAAGTGGATGGTCAGTATTAAATTGTTTAAGTCTTTTTTCTAATAGAGGCATTTTATCTAATCCTACCTGAGAAACACAAGCTCTTAAACCTTCAACTCTTTCACTTCCTGTAATTACTAATGATATTGCACTTATTCCATAATACATCATTTCTTTTAATAATGCATCGCCTTCAAAACCAGGATAAGAAATTGTAAAATAAAATCCATCTGCTATTGGTTTTTCATCATCCATGGAATAAACAATCTGAAACCCATTATCAGTAAAGAGTTTTTTCATTATTTGAGCTCTTTTACCATATTCTCTAACATTTTCAACAAAGTTTAATTTTCCATCATTGGCTGCCTTCAACATTGCTGCAAATCCGTATTGAACAGAGTGAGCAGTTCCTGATGAGAGAGAATATATAGCTCTGTACAACATTGCATAACCAAATTTTTCGCTTTGGAAATAAGGATATAAATCAGGATAAACGCTGTCGTATAATTTACTAGAAATAATCAACATACCTATTCTTTGGCCAGCATAACTAAACGCTTTTGAACCCGAAACAAGTAATATGTAAAAATCAGTATATTTAGCAACAGTAGGCTGATAAGGAGGCTCACCAGGCTTTGATAAATCATTACGAAAATCCATTGCAAAATAAGCGAGATCTTCAATTACTACAACTTTATATTTAGTAGCTAATTCGCCAATTATTTTTAATTCTTCTTCGGTAAAGCAAATCCAAGATGGATTATTAGGTGTAGAATATATAATTGAGGAGATATTACCCTTTGTTAAATAACTTTCTATTTTATCGCGAAGTTTTTCACCTCTGTAGTTGTATACGTCAAAAGATTCGTAAGGAATACCTAATGCACGATGTTGTTGTTTTTGTACAGGGAAACCTGGATCAATAAATAGAGTAGTATTTCTTTCTTTTCGACATTTACTAAGTAACATAAATGAAGCAAATCCGCCTTGCATTGAGCCAACTGTAGGAATACAACATTCAGGAGATACTTCAATATTTGCAAAAAGTTTAAGAAACTTTGCACATTCTGTTTTTAATTCAGGAATACCATCAATCATCGGATAAATTGATGTAACACCACTATTTAATGCTTTAATTTCAGCTTCAATACCAACTTGAGGAGATGGTAATCCAGGTACACCCATTTCCATGCGAATATATTTATCGCCTGTAAGACGTTCAATATCGTTTACCATTTTTACTAATTCGCGGATAGTTGCACGTCCTATATTAGTAATCCCACTTGCTTTTATTACGTTGCTAACAACTTCACTATCTATTGGTGTCTTCTTAATCATTGTTTCGCTCATGTTTAGAATTTATTTGAAATTTTAAGGTTACAATATTAGTAAATATAAATAAGACCGAAAATGTTATACAATCAATTTGTACAATTAATTTAGGCTAAAATAAGCCCCATATATCCCATGCTTTTTTTGCTTGAAGTTCTAACATTTTAAATCCATTAAAAACAGTTGCTTTTTCTGCTTTTGCTTTTTTCATAAAGATTGTTTCTTCTGGATTATAAGTCAAATCAATAGCTACATGATCTTTACTAATTGCTTTATAATTTATATCAGGATAAGTATCAATATTTGGAAACATACCAAGTGGAGTAGTATTTACAATAATTTTATTTTTAAAAAGAATCTCATCAGTTAATTGCTTATATGTAATAATATTATTTTCATTTTTACATCTTGATACCTTTATAGTCTCAATTCCTAACTGTTGCAAAGCATAGTTAACCGCATCAGAAGCACCACCTGTTCCTAAAATAATTGCATTTTTACAATTAGCTATAAAATATTGTTTATAAGCCTCAGTAAAGCCATAAACATCTGTGTTATATCCAAATAATTCTATTTTCCCATTTATTCTTTTAACATGAACTGTATTTATAGCTTGAATTTCTTTTGAAATATTATCTAATTCAGAAATATATGGAATTATAGATTTTTTATATGGAATGGTAACACTAAATCCTCTTAATTCAGTATTATTGTCAAGATACTCGGGAAGTTTATAAATAGTTTCTAGTTCTATTATTTTAAATTCAGGTAAAGCACCAAACTGCTTTTCAAATACTTTTGCTGAATATGAATGACTGAGCTTTTGACCAATTATTCCGAACATTTTTTTTTTCAAAGATAATTACAAAATATTCAGTAGTCTAAAAAAATGTATCTTCACAGTTCAAATTAAATTATGAATAAAAAAGAACTTTTTGAAAAGGTAATTGATTTTTTTTCAAAATCGATGCCTAAACCTGAAACTGAATTACATTATAAGGATCCATTTCAATTATTAGTTGCAGTTATTTTATCCGCACAGTGTACGGATAAACGTGTAAATATAATTACTCCTGCCCTTTTCAAGCGTTTTCCAAATGTTAAATCAATGGCAGATGCAAATGAGGAAGAAATTTTTAAACTAATAAAAAGCTGTTCTTATCCTAATAACAAATCTCACAATTTATATGGTATGGCAAAAATGCTTTACAAAGATTTTAAAGGAAAAATGCCTGATGACATTGATGAATTACAAAAATTACCAGGTGTTGGACGTAAAACAGCAAATGTAATAGCATCTGTAATATACAACAAGCCTACATTAGCTGTAGACACACATGTATTTCGAGTTGCAGCAAGAATTGGTTTAAGTACAAATGCAAAAAATCCACTTGAAACAGAAAAACAATTAATAAAATATTTTCCCTCTGAAATAATACCAGATGCTCATCATTGGCTAATTTTACATGGAAGATATATTTGCAAGGCAAGAAAACCACTTTGTGAGGATTGTGGAATAAAAGATTTATGCAAATATTTTAATACTACAATCTAAAAATTCACTTTAAGGCTTAATATTGGCAATAACAATAAGTCGTAGGTGTTTTTTATAGTTCCAGAATAAACGTTATATTTCATTCCAATAATATTTTTCTGATTGGTTAGATTTTGCACATCCAGTGATACAACCCATGAATATTTCTTCTTATTTCTTTTATAGTTTATTCCTAAATCTACATTATAAACATCTGGAGTGATAAGTGTATAGTTTTCATTTTTATTATAAACAACTTGTCCTGCTGCATTGGAAGCATTCAAATCAATACCCTGATATCTCATTCCTCCTCTATAAATAAATCGGCCATTAATACCTAATGTTTTATTCTTTTTAGTTCCAAAAGTCCATTCTTTTCCTGCTAATGCATTAAAAATATAACTACCATTAAAAGAAGTATTGTATTCTTTTCCATCTAAAGGAATATATTTTGAATTGTATAAAGAACCAGAAATCATATAATAATACGATTTGGTAAAATATTTTTCAAAAGTAAGATCAAGACCATAGTTTCTACCTTTTCCATCATTAATTAGCGGAAAAGTAATAAATCCATAACGCATATTAAGTACTGAAAACTGCTCATTCCCCGTTCCAAACCCAACCGGAATATTATATAAATACTGATAATAAACCTCTGCTTTTAAATGGATGTCTTCATTAAAAGAGATATCGTAACCTAAAACAGCGTGCAGAGATTTTGACAAATCCAGATTTTTATTTGATTGAATAACGGTAGTATTATTTTTTGAAATATCTGTAAGGTAAATAGAAATAGGTTCAATTCTAGAATGTAATCCGATTCCGGCACTTAACGATTGTTTTTCATTTACCTGCCATAATAAACCAGCTCTGGGTTCAATAGAATTATTATTATTCATAAAATATCTAAGATAATGTAAACCGGTATTCAAAGATATTCTGTTTGACATTCTGCACTTCCATTGAATATAACCCTGTAGCACATATGTATTTCCTTTGCTATCAAATACTTTTCTTGTTTGTTTAGAATCAAAATCATATCCTTCTGAATAAAGGTTATAAAATTCATCACTTCCTATTACCCCTATACGAACTGTATTTTTAGCATTAAATTTATGATTAGCAAGAAATGAAGCTCTTATAGTAGTATAACCAATATTCTCATTATAGATATTATGGTTGTTAAATTGAAAATCCATTGTATCATTGGTCATATTGTTATCAGAACGAATTACTGCAAAAACAGATTTATAAGAAGTCTTTTTATTTGTTTCGTGAAAACTATTTGTTAAGCCAGCAATTAAAACATTTCCTTTATTAAATTCTTCGTATCGATTATTTTTATCGATAAGCAATAACGAATCCTTTACAGCACCTATACCCGAACTGCTTTGACCCATTATGCCAAAAACAGTCGTATTACCATATTTATTAGATGGTAAACTAATATTAAATGTCAGATCTTGAAATTTAGGAATTATATTTTCTTTTGAGACTTTTATTCCTATACCATTTAGTAGTGAAAAAGTAGAATACCTGTAATTAAAAAGATAAGATGATTCGCGTTTTTTATAAACAGGTCCTTCAATGGATATTTCCGTTCCTACAACACTTAGCTGTATTTGTGATTGTACAAATTCATCGCTTCCTTTACGTAAATTAAGATCAAAAACACCAGACAGGGCATTTCCATATTCAGCAGGAAAAGCACTAGTAAAAAAATCTGAGTTTGCAATAACATTAGAACTAAGAATACAAACTCCACCACCTGATGCCCCTTCGTCTTCTTGAAAATGATTAGGGTTAGGAATTTCTATTCCTTCAATTCGCCATAACAGACCACGAGGAGAATTACCTCTGACCACAATTTCATTGTTCCCATTTGAAGTAGCTGCTACCCCTGCATATGCTTGCGCCATTCTTGATGGGTCTGTAATTCCACCCGCATATCGTTGAGCTTCATCTACACTAAATGTACGGGCACTTATTGTAGCCATCGGATTCAACGCCTTATCTTTATCTACCTTAGCTATAATAGTTATTTCTTTCATTGTATTTACCGATTCATTCATTTGAATATTTAAAGAAACGTCCTGCTCGGAAGCAACCAGAACATTTTGTAATAAAACTTCATCATATCCAACATAACTGACTTTTAAAGTCAATCGGCCAACTGGAACTTTCTCGATTTTAAAATACCCTGACGAATCTGTAGCGCTTCCTAATAAAGGTTCTGACCCAACAATTACAACATAAGCGCCCCATAGAGGTGTTCTGGAATCTTTATCTTCCACTTTTCCTTTAACAGTCTGGAAAGCATCTTCTTCTTCCTGTGAAAATGAGATAAATGAAGAAAATACAAATACAAATAGAAGTAGTGAAAATTTCATATTTGTTTTTAGAAAATTTATTTTTGTAATCATATTTTAAATGTAAATTAACAAAAAATAGCTTACAAAAACATTACCATTAAATAATGGTTTATATTATAATAACAATTAAGATATTTAAATTATGGCTTTTACAAACTTTAAATATTTTATTGAAACTTGAAGTATTTTATACTAAAAAATATATCTTAGAGCAAGTAATATTTTAAAAATTGAAGTACGCATTTCTCATATTAATATTTGTTTATATAAATTCTGCATTTTCTCAAGAAGTAGATAATAAAGATCTTTTTGAAAAAGATGATTACTTGATTTGCTTAAAAAAAACAAATGAACCTTATACAGGTATTATGGTTTGTAAAAATGCTGATGGCATTATAGAATATAAAAAAACCATAATTGATGGAATTGAAAATGGGAAAGCTTTATTTTACGACAAAACAGGTTATTTTGCAAGCGAAGGAGAATTTTTAAACGGATTAGAAACAGGTAAATGGAAATGGTATTATAAAAGTGGTTTTAAAAAAGCAGAAGGTTCATATTTTGAAGGAACTAGTTCTGGAAAATGGAAATACTGGACCGAAACTGGGATTATTGAAAGAGAAGGCAATATTAAAAATGGAAAAGAAAATGGGTATTGGAATTATTATAATGATAATGGTAGTCTAGTTACTGAACGATATTATGATAATGGAGTTAAAGATAGTCTTGAAATATGGTATTATGATAATGGACAAAAAATGAATATACGGAGATATATTTCTGGCACTGAAAATGGCAAATTTGAGGGTTGGTTTAAAAATGGAAAAAGGAAATTTGAAGGTTATTACGAGTCTGGAAAAATAGTTAAATATATTGAGTGGGATGAAACCGGAAAAACTATTAAATCTCAAAACAGTAATTTTGAAAACAAAAAATAATTATACTCGTAATAAGAAAATGATTAATTTCGTATTAATAATGTTTAAATAAAATGATTAAATACTTTATAATAATATTAACTTTTTTATCAGTATCAGGCTTTGCTCAACAAAAGTTTGATGATAAATCACGTGCAATTTTTATTTTCGATATTGTAAAATATATCACTTGGTCTAACGAGGCCTCGATAGATACTTTTTGTGTTGGAGTTCTTGATAAAAATAACAATTTAGAAGAAGAGCTAAAGAAAGTTGCTGTAATTCGAATACAAGTTCACAAAAAACCTATTAAAGTAGTTAGATTTGAAACAATAGAATCAATTGAAAATTGTAATACTGTATTTGTAAATAATGAAAGTGGTTTTGATATTGATAAAATACTAAAGAAAATAGCAGGCAAGCCAATATTATTAGCTACTGAAAATTTTTCATTTCATAAATCAATGGTAAACTTTATAATTGTAAATAATATTCAGAGATATGAAGTTAATGAGCCTAAATTGCAGGAAGAAGGATTTATTGTTTATGATTTGTTTGCTGCTGGTGCAGTAAAATCTAAAGCTGATTGGGAAAAACTATATAAACAAACAGATGTTCAGCTACAAAAAGAAAAAGAAATTGTTGAAGCCCAAAATCTGGAAATAGAAAAACAGAAAAAAGAAATAGCTGAACAAACTGAAAAAATAACAAAACAAAAAGAAGAAATATTAATTCAAATTCAACAAATTGAAAAACAAAAATCGGAGCTTTTACTTGTAATGAAACAAGTTGGTACTCAGCAAAAACTACTAAAAATAAAAATAGAAGAATTAAATACTAAAGAAAGAGAACTACTTTCAAAGAATGATGAGATTCAGAAAAAAGCAAAAGTACTTGAAGAACAACAAGTATCAATAGCAGCGCAAGAAAGTAAAATTGGCGAACAAAAAGAAGTTCTTAATAAACAACTTGCACAAATTGAAATGCAAAAGCTTATTCTTTATTTATTTATTGCTATTATTCTGCTAATTACAATAATGGGTTATTTCATTTTCAAAGCTTATAAAGTAAAGAAACGAGCAAATAAATTATTGAACGAAAAGAATATTGAGATAATGGAGCAGAACGAAGAAATTCGTCAGCAAACAGAAGAAATTACTGCTCAACGCGATGAAATTGAATATAAAAATGGAGAGCTTGAAATTCAGAAAAAAACAGCAGAAGATCAACGTGATGAAATAACAGAACAGAAAGAAGAAATTATGGCCAGCATTCACTATGCTAGACGCATTCAAACTGCTGTGCTCCCTCCTTCCAAATTTATATCAAAAATATTACCTGATCATTTCTTTATATTAAATAAGCCTCGAGATATTGTATCTGGCGACTATTATTGGATGGCTCAAAAAGGAAATAAAACAATAATTGCTGCAGCTGACTGTACTGGTCATGGTGTTCCTGGTGCTTTTATGAGTTTGTTGGGAGTTTCTTTCCTTAATGAAGTAATTAGTAAAATGGATGAAATATATGCTAACAATATACTCGATAAACTTAGAGATTCGGTTATTAATGCACTTAACCAGGCTGGAACTGAAGGAATAACCAAGGATGGAATGGATTTAGCATTATGCGTGTTAGATATTGATACTTATGAACTTCAATTTGCTGGTGCAAATAACCCACTTTATTTAATAAGAAATAAAGAATTAATTGAGACTAAAGCAGATAAAATGCCAATTGGATTATACGATGAGAATAAACCGTTTACAAACCATTTATTCCAATTACAGAAAGAAGATGCTTTCTATATTTTCTCTGATGGTTTCCCAGATCAGTTTGGTGGACCATTAGGTAAAAAATTTATGTACAAGAAAATGAAAGAATTACTTGTAAACATACAAGATAAACCAATGTCTGTACAAAACGAAATCCTCGATAAAACTATCGAGGATTGGAGAGGTGACCTATTTCAGGTCGACGATATGCTAATAATAGGTGTAAAAGTCTAAATTATTGGCAAACCCAAGTAGTTGTATTACTACCAACAGTTACTGGTTCTGCATTTTCTTTTGAAGTAAGAGATACATCGCAATATTCTGATTCTGTGCCTGGATCAACTACATTGCCACTTGCATCTTTAGTTACAGCTTTACAGTTTTTGCAATCTTTTGTGCAAGAGGTAAATGCAACTACTCCTAAAAATAAAGCTACGGCAATTAAAGTGATTTTTTTCATGTTTTTTTTGTTTTTAGTTTAAACAAAAATACGAAATTTTTAAAAAATGTCAATATTTTTTTGAAAAAAAACTTTATTTTTTATAATCCAAGTTGATAACTTAAAGCATTATAACCGTCATTTACTAGTAAAATAGGGTTTTCTAGTAGTTCTTTGATTTTTTTAAGAAACAAAACAGAATCTTTTCCGTCAAGTACTCTGTGATCATAAGACATTGCAATATACATCATAGGTCTTATTTCAACTTTACCTTTAATGGCAATGGGTCTTTCTACAATATTATGCATACCTAAAATTGCTGATTGTGGTGGATTTAAAATTGGGGTTGATAATAAAGAACCAAAAACTCCACCGTTAGTAATTGTAAATGTTCCACCTGTCATTTCTTCAAGTGATATCTTATGTTTACGAGCTTTTTCTGCTTGATTAAATATAGCTAATTCGAGCTCAAAAAGTGGTAAAGTGTCGGCACTTCTAATTATTGGAACCATTAAACCTTTATCAGTTTGAACTGCAATACCTAAATCAACAAAATTAGGGTAAACAAATTCTTCATTTTCAATTCTGGAATTAACATTTGGGAATAACTTTAAAGAAATTGCTGCTGCTTTTGCAAAAAATGACATAAAGCCAATTTTAACTCCATGCTTTTTAAAAAATTCATCTTTATATTTATTCCTGATACTAATTACTTCGCTTAAATCAACTTCATTAAAAGTTGTAAGCATAGCAGTTTGATTTTTTACTGAGACTAACCGTTCACTGAGTTTTTTTCTCAACGATGACATGGCAATCCGTTCTTCATTGCGAGTAATAATTTCTTGTTTTGTTATTTGTTGTGGCTTTTTGGCTAATACCATTTCAACATCATTTGCAGTAATTTTTCTTAATCCTGAAATTATGTCATTTACGTTTAAATTATTATCCTCCATAATTTTCTGTGCAAGAGGAGTTGCTTTTACTTCTGAATTTATTTTATTTTCTTTTGTAGCTACAGACTCTTTTTCAATTTCTTTTACTACATTTTTAGGTTTTGCTTCAGCTACAATACCGCTTGTTACAGAAGTATCGATAGTACAGGCAACGGCACCCACTGCTATGTTATTTCCTGCGTCAACCATTATTTTTATCTGACCAGATTCCATCGCAATTAAAGGTAGTGTAGCTTTGTCTGATTCAAGTTCTGCTAATTCTACATCCTTTGTTACAAAGCTTCCATCGGCAACCATCCAATTTGCAACTGTAACCTGCGAAACAGATTCACCAGGTGATGGTACTTTTACTTCAATTATCATTTTACTTTTATTTAATTTCAGTGCATTTCATACTACAATATACATCGCTGTTTTCACAATTACAACGCTTAAATACTTTGTCTAGAATTTTCTGTTGTCTTTGCTTATGAACTTCTAACAATCCAGTTGCAGGACTACCACTCATTGGCCTACAAACAACAAATAATTCCGGAATATCAAGATGAGTTTTAATAAATGGCCATGCTCCCATATTTGCTGGCTCTTCCTGCACCCATAATGTTCTTTTTGAGTTTGGATATTTTGATAAAACTTCTTTTAATTGATTTAAAGGAAGTGGATAATATTGCTCTAATCTAACTATAGCTGTTTGGTTATCATTTATTTTTTGTCTTTCAGTAAGAATTTCGTAATAAATTTTACCACTGCAAATAACAACTTGAGTTATATTGTTTTTTTCAAATGGAATATCGTCAATTACTTCTTTAAATGATCCTTCAGAAAGTTCATCAATTGTTGAAATACATGATGGGTGACGTAATAAACTTTTTGGTGTAAAAACGATTAAAGGTTTACGATATTCTGTATGAATTTGACGACGAAGTACATGAAATATGTTAGCAGGTGTTGTGCAATTTACTATTTGCATATTTAAATTAGCTGCTAAAACTAAAAACCTTTCTATTCTTGCACTAGAATGCTCTGGCCCCTGTCCTTCATATCCATGTGGTAACAGTAGAACCAAGCCATTCATTAGTCCCCATTTATCTTCAGCAGAACTGATATATTGATCGACTATTGCCTGAGCAACATTGTGAAAATCGCCAAACTGAGCTTCCCAAACTGTTAGTCCATCTGGCTTTCCCATTGCATAGCCATACTCGAAACCCATAACAGCATATTCGGAGAGTAAGGAATTAAACACCTGAAATTCGGCTTGATCTTCGCTTATGTTTTTTAAAGGACACCATTTTTCGTCAGTATCATCAACATGAAATGTAGAATGACGATGACTAAATGTACCTCTTTCTGAATCTTGCCCACTTAGTCTTACAGAATATTGTTCTGATACTAAACTTGCATACGCTAATAACTCTGCTATTGCCCAATCAACTTTATTTTCTGAAATCAATAATTTTCTATCATTTACAATTTTCTCAATTTTATTGAAAAACTTTTTATCAGAGGGTAAATAATTAATTTTATTGCAAAGATTTAATAGATAATCTTTTTTAACTCCTGTTTTTGGTGAGGAATTAAAATCATTTTCATTTGCATACCTGAATTTACTCCATTTTGATTGAAGAAAATGTCTTATCTCAACTTTTTCACTTTGTTTTGATGCCAATAATTCACTTTCTAATTTTTCGTTAAATTTTTTCTGTGTTTCAACAATTTCATAAAGAGATAATACTTCGGTTTCTAACAAATGTTTTGAATAAATATCTCTTACATTTGGGTGAGATGCAATTTCTTTATAAAGTATAGGTTGAGTAAATCGAGGCTCATCACCTTCATTGTGTCCATATTTTCTATAACCTAATAAGTCAATAAAAACATCAGTATGAAATTTTTCACGATATTCTAATGCAAGATTTACTGTATATAATACTGCTTCTACATCATCTCCATTAACATGAAATACCGGCGATAAAGTTACTTTTGCTATATCAGTGCAATATGTACTTGATCTTGCATCAAGATAATTTGTTGTAAAACCTACCTGATTATTGACCACAAAATGTAAAGTTCCTCCGGTTTGATAACCTGGAAGCTGAGACATTTGAATTGTTTCATAAACTATTCCTTGTGCAGCTACTGCAGCATCACCATGAATGACGATTGGGCATACTTTATTAAAATCGCCATCGTGTTCGCTATCGATCCTGGTTCGCGCAAGGCCTTGGGCAACAGGACCTACTGTTTCTAAATGTGAAGGATTTGGCAAAAGTGCTAAAAATACCTCCAAACCTTTCTGAGTTTTTATTTTTGTGTCATAACTTAGGTGATATTTTACATCACCTAGTATGTTTTCGTCATCGTAAAACTTACCAGTGTACTCTGAAAAAATACTTTCAAAAGGTTTCTTGAAAATATTAGTAAGCACATTTAATCTGCCGCGATGCGAATTACCAACAATAAATTCTTTAATTCCCATAATTGCACCTTTTTCAACTACATAACCAAGTGCAGGAATTAATGCTTCTACTCCTTCTAATGAAAATCGTTTTTGGCCAACAAATTTTTTATGTAAAAACTGCTCGAAACCAACAGATTTTACAAGTATTTTAAAAATATCTTTTTTCTGTTCGTTTGTAAAGAGGAATGAATTTTTAGTAGACTCCATTTTCTTTGTAAGCCACTCAACTATTTCAGGTTTACGAATATAAACAAACTCAGCTCCAACTGATTGACAATAAGTTTGTTCTAAATGTTCGATTATTTTTTTTAATGTAGCTGGTCCAATACCAATTTCATTTCCTGCCTGAAAAGTTTTATCTAAATCTTTTTCAGTTAGTTTAAAATTCACATAATCTAAAGTTGGAGTATATGTTCGACGCGGGTGAACAGGATTGGTTTTAGTAAACAAATGACCTCGTTTGCGGTATCCGTCAATTAAATTATAAACTTTAAATTCATCTGACAACATTTCTGCTCCTGCAGAAGTTTGTTTGAAATTGGTTCTTGCAAATTCAAAACCCTGAAAAAACTTTTTCCAGCTTTCATCAACACTTTCGGGGTTATTTATATAATCTTTATAAAGATCTTCTATGTACTGAATATCACCTAGATAATCAAAATTATTCATTTTCTTTTCAATAAAATTCTAATACAAAATACATTTTACGAAAATAGTAAATTATTATTATTTAGACAAATTATAAATACAGTATTTTAATTAATGTAATTAATTATATTTGAAGATGTTATTAATTTTCTACCAAACTCTAAAATCCATACTTATATTTTCTAATCTGGCATTAGGCACCTGCATTCCGCCAGAAAGACTTGTAACATTTTTACGAATATACTCCTGTAGTTCTGATAACACAATCATTTTATCATTGTTAAGATCAGCCTCTTTATCTTTAATGCCTTTTAATAAACAATATGTAAATAATCCATTACTCCAACTTTTACCCTCAAATGCAAATTCTGTAGCACCTGCAGAAGAAACGACTGTTGATCCTGTACCTTTTCTTATATCTGCAAATACATCTTTCATTATTTCATTTGTATTATACATACCTAAGGCTTTTTTATTTCTAACCCCTACACCTGCATTACGAAATTTAACATTACCTGTTTCTACAATGGTTTCAGATGTGAGCTCAAGTTCATCTTTATCTGCCTCACCAGAGTGACAAGTATCCATAAATAATATTTTTTTCATAGCAGGAATGCCATCAAGAATATTTTCAATTTCAGAATACTCAATTCCACGCAATGAAGGATTATTAAAATCTAAATCAAAAGTTCCAAAATAATAATTGAATTGCTCATCCAATAATCCATGCCCTGCAAGGAAAACAATAACAACATCATTTGGTTTAGATTCCTTTAAAAAATTCTTTAAAGCAATAATATTTTCTTTTGTAACTGTTGAATCAGTTAAAGTCTTGGAAAAAACTGAACCATAATTGTTTTTATTTTGCGAAAACATTAATGCCACATCATTTGCATCCTTGGCTGCATAATTCAAGTTAAACCGATTATCATTGTATTTAGAAACACCTATTGTAACAATGTACAAGTTTGGCTTTATGTCAGTTTTATTTTGTATAATTTCAAATGTTTTCTTAAAAGATTCAACTCCCTTTTCATTTAAACATGAAACCTGAATTTTATTCTTTCCTGATATTAAATTAACTTCAATATTATCTGAAAAATCACTAGAATTTTTATCCTTTACATCTATTCCCTTTGTGCCAAACACAGGAATATCGTTATTATAAACATTAATTCTGCTTAATTTATATTTTGAATCGGTTGCAATTGCTTTAAATTTTACTGTTTTATCGCTGGTGTTTAATTGAGAACTTATATCGTTTACCAATATTTCTGGTGCATGAAAATCATTGCCCAACAAATCTTGTGTTAAATTTAGCTTTTTAAGACGTTTGTTAAAAGCCATTTCATATGCTTTAAGCAGAATTGGAGGTGCCGATCCAAATTCAGTCATGACCTTATCGGGACGGTTAAATCTTACATCAAATTGTTCTGGCGGAAAAAAGCTCATTCCATATTTAAATCCAATTGCAGTTAGCGCATTTTTAGGCGCCATATAGAAATTATCAGAAGTTAGTTTAATAAGTTTGTTTTTATCAACGGGAATGAGGGTTAACAAAATCTTTTTACTATTAGTATCCCAAATTTTTAAAGTTGCATCTAAACTGGAGGTTATAACAATGTGCTTTGCCTTTACTTCTTTTATTCCAGTAATTTTTTCGGTATGTCCAGTAGTTTTGTTATAAAAATTTATTCCAAATTTGGCAGTATCACTTAGATTTACAAATTTGTTATAATAAAAATAGTCTTTAAATTTTTCATGGCCAGTTTTTTCTGAACCAATTCTATTCATTGTTTGTGCATCAAATGTCTCCTCATATCTTGCATATCTATACTTTCCTTTTCTAATTCGTCCACCAAATACAGTAAATGTATTTCCGGTATTATTAAAAATCAGACTATCTATTTGAGCCTTTGGTGGTATATAAACTCCCAACATTTCAAGTATATCTGAAACAACCATATTTAATTGGAAGTACCTTTTAAAAGTTGCCTTACCAAGAATCTGAGAAGAATTAAAATCTATTAATTTTAATTTGTTATCATTTCCAGCTGAAATAAAAGTAGAATCATTTTTAGTAAATCCAATGGAAGGTACAGATTGATTATGAGCACTTATAGAATTAATATCAAGCATAATAGAATTTAGGTCTATTGTTTTAACATATCCTATTTCATCGGCAAAAGCTAATATATTGCCATCTTTACTTACCTCCATTGAAGTGATTGAAAAAGCACGCGAATAAAGTCTTCTAACAGGTTCTAAAGTTTTACAATTCCAAATAATAATTGATCTGTCGCCACTAGCAGAAGCCAGATAATTTTCATCAGGACTTATTGCAACATCATTAACATTTGAAAGATGATTCTTAAGATATTTCTTTATTTTCCCGGTTTTTGAATCCATTACATATATTTTATTATCAGTATTGGAGGCAAAAAGTAAATTATACTTATTGCAAAGTGCAAGTGAAGTAAAGTTTTCGTCGAAATATATACTTGTTCTAATAAAGAGTTCCTTTTGATCTGCTAATCTGATTGCTTTAATTTTACCATTTGTTACATTTGAATATAATGTTTCTCCATCATCAGATAAAATTGCGCGTGTAATTCCTATGCGATAGAAGTAGAAATTCGAAAAACTTTTCCTTTGTTCAAGCCTAGTCTTTTTTTTGAGCTTGGTTGTTGTTGCAATTTTTAAATCCAATTTTTTAGTTAATATAGCTTGGTGTAGTTTTTTATTTTTTAGTTTATCCTGATCATATAACGAATAGTTATTTTCAACTAATGAATCAGCTTTATTAAGATTAAATGCCTGTCCATCAGTATTTATTAGCAAATAATTATCTTTGCCTTTTCTAGAGAAATGAATAAAGGGTTGATCGCTAATTATTTTATAGTTTAAATTAACAATATCCATTTTGTATAGTTTATCAGCCACAACAAATACGTTATTGTTATCATTAGAAAAAGTAACACTTTTTATTGAATGAGAATATGCAAGTCTATTAATTTCTTTGGATATTGTTACATTATATACATAAACAAAACCAGATGCAGTACCGATAATTAAATAATTACCATTACAGCTAAAAGTTATACAAGAAATAGAATTTTCGGTTTCTTTATCCATATAAAATTTTACCATCTGACCACCAGTTTCCATATCCCACAAAATAATTTTATTTTGTATATCTGCACTGGCTAAAATCTTACCATCTGGTGAATAACAAAGTTTTTGAATTGCTGAATTATGGCCAGTTTGAACTGACAATTCAGCTTGTTGCGCAAATGAAACGAGAGCAATAAATAAAAATAAAATTGTAAAATATATTCTATTTGTTACCATTTTTAAATAATTTAAACTGAACATTATTCCAGCCATAGTAACTACTTACAGGATAATATAATTTAACTCCATCCTGATATGTAACGCCAAACGAACTAGGCGCATCAACTGTTAACTTAACATCTAACTTATAATAATTTACAGTTCTTGTTAAGAGTTTATCAAGTCCCCAAAAAACTGTTGACATCTGATAAATTTTCCCCATATAAACTAAAAAACCACCTGTGCGAATTGGTAAATCTGTTAATATATTAAAATCTACATTTTGCCATGTACTTATAAGCCAAATAAGATTAATTTTAATATTGTTAAGTTTAGCTTTTTGAATCACATTTTCAATATTATTTGTTCCTAAACTGTCATCCTTATTCATCAATAAAACAACTATTGATTTATTTTGTGCAGGAATTGTTGCCATTTGATCAAGCATACTATTTAAAGCATCAAAAAGACATGAAGTCCCACCTGTTTTATGAGTTAAATCCAATAATTTTTTTGCAGTTGATTTATCCCAATAAGATATAGGAGTTGTATTACAAAATTCTATATTGTCAGATAATGCCCCATTTCTTGCAAAACCAGATAGCAATACTTGTCCGTTTCCTTTTAATTTATTCAAATACCCATTTATAGCTTGATATCGTTGATTATATTTGTCATTTAAATCAAATGATTCAGGTGTTGAACTTTGATCTAACATTATAGAAGTAAAATATGAGATGGCTGCTGTATCGTGAGTATAAATGACATTGTTTATCTGAAATTTAACCCAGGTGTTATTAATTAAATAATTTTCAAACTTAAAACAAGTATCTGGAATACCTGTATATTCTTCAATATCGGCTTCTGTTTCGTTATTACCTTTAAGAACAGCAATATTTAGATTAAAATCTATTTGTCTTGTCTGATAATTATAAGCTTTAGCAGCATAAAGAACCGGTACATCATATCTCCAGGGTAATGTTGTTTCTGGTTCAGGTTTTTTACAAGAAATAAAAATAACAACAGGTACAATAAATAGTAATAAATATATTGAAGATTTCTTCATATTATTCAATATAAATATAATGTTTTTTTAGTTTACTAAAATTTGTAAAAACCGAAATGTTAATTGTAAAATAGCCTAAATTAGATTCAGTGTCAGATTTAGAATTTAACTTATTAACATATCGCAAACCAAAAGAACCTGTAGCTAATCTATATCCAATTCCAAACATTAAATTAAAATAATCGTGGTCTAAACCGAATTCACTAATCATTTCATTTTGATTAGCCATATAAGTATCGGCACTTTTAGGCCCGTAAGCAATTTTCTCATTTAAAAGTGCTCTATTTTGAATAGCGTATGGTAAACCAATTTCAGCAAAAAGTTTTAATGTATGACGATTAGTTATAACATAACTTACAATAGGATTAATGCTATAGCCTGTAAATGATATCTTTGAATAGTAATCATTAAACTCATTGTAACCTATTGGATAAGAAAGTTTTGTTCTTAAACCATCATTTTGAAAGAAATATCCAAATTCTGTAGTGAAAATATATCTGCCATAGTCAACATTGGCTATAAAACTAAATTGATAAGAGGCTGAAAAAGAAAATTGATTTTGCTTAACGTAATATGCTTTATAGGAATGCCTTGCAAATACAACATTTTCTTTAAAATGGGTTGAATATAAATTCATAAAATTCATTCCAAACCCAAAGTTTAATCTTTGTGCATTTGCTATAATGGAGGAAAAAAACAGAAAAATAAGAATTAATTTTCTGCAAGTTTTTAAAACAGAAAATTCTTTGATTTTATAGTTAAGAGTATGATTTTGCTTCAAATAATCTTTTCCTTTTTTCATAATGAAGCATTTCATTTCTTTTAGCTTATTGATAAACAAGATTGGTAAAAGTACCCTCAGTTATACTTTTAGTAATTAACAATAGGTTTTTAGCTTTAAAAGTGTATGTTCCACTTATTTTTTTAGATGAAGTATCAACTGAAGTTAAAGTTACCGTACCTTCATATGCAGTGTATAAACTATCAGTTGAGTTTGTGTTATTTGTATAATTTGCCGAAAACTGAGTTTGAACTGGCATATAAGTAGTCAAATTATAAGTGCCTGTAGCAATTCCTAAAACTGTAATATTTAAAATATCACTTCCAACTGTACCATTAATCAAAAAAGTATTTCCTTGTTTAGTTGTAACCCTTGTTAATGCTGACCATGAAGATCCATTAATTTTGCATTTCATTGAGGCTGTAGGGTTAATTATTTCTGCAATTTTACTGTCTTTTTTACATGAATATGTAAAAGCAAAAATAGCTATGAGAATAAATAAGGTACTTTTTTTCATTATTTTAGAATTTTATATTTTCACAAAAATACAAGAAAATTTATTAGAGAGCAATTTATTTTGGTTTGAATTGCTTATCTTTGCGCTGCTTATGGGGCTGAACTGGTTTTGACAGCAAGAGTGTGGAAATGTAAGCATGCCGAGACTTGGGAGTACCTCTCGTAAATCAGAATTCTCACGCCAATAACTGGCAACAATAATTTCGCTCTCGCAGCTTAATCGCTTAGCGATTACAGCTTAATTCTATTTGCAAGGCATTTAGAACGAGTGCTCCGCAGAAATTCCTCCCGGCTGTTTCTGTATATGGAGTATCGAATCGCATGGGATAGCAAAGGTAAGTTCCGGGCCTGCGCGAAATAAAGGAACTAAGTTTAATATAGGTAGTACTTTACTTTTATTATTCCGACAATCTAATAAGTAATAAGCATGTAGAAAGCATTTTGGTGCCTTGTTTGGACCCGGGTTCGACTCCCGGCAGCTCCACTATCCGGGACAACTCTATATTTTTAATGAGTAGTCCTGTTTTATTTTTCTTCAAACCCTTGTCTGCAATGAGAGCCAAGCGAAGTAGTTCATTAATTCTTGGTGTTCGACATTAGTCATTACTAAAAAACTAACTTTTCACTAATAGCTTAAAAAATTATTAAAATAAAGTGTAATAATAAGCTGGCAATATTGAGGTACTTATTATTAAATTTTTATTCCCATTATAGTAATATCGTCAATTTGCTCAGTGTTGCCTTTCCAGTCGTTTAGGGTTTGTTCCAATACATCTTTTTGAATTGTCATTGGTTGTTGGCTATTTGCAAATAATAATTGCTTGAGATTTTTTGAAAGGAATTTTTTGTATTTAGGTCCACCAAACTGATCTTCATATCCGTCAGAAGCCAGAAAAATAATATCGTCTTTATATAACTGGATTATATGGTTTGTAAAAGGCTTCATGTTTTCGTAAATTGCTACAGGCATTTTATCTGGTTTATATTCTTCAAATTCTTCTTTATTGGAATTACCTGTTTTTCTTACAATCCACAATGGATTATTTGCTCCTGCAAACTGTAGTTCTAGTGTTTTGGTATTTATTACTACTAAAACTAAATCCATACCATCTTTTTGTTCTCCCCATGCGCCACTTTGTTTAAGTGCGTCTATAACCGATTCGCGCAAATGATCGAGTACCTCTGAAGCCTGTATTATTTCTTTTTTACGAACTATCTCATTTAAAAAACTTATTCCCAACATACTCATAAATGCACCGGGAACTCCATGTCCTGTGCAATCGGCGACAGTAACAATTAGCAAATCGTTAATTTTTGTTGCCCAGTAAAAATCACCACTAACTATATCTTTTGGTCTAAACAAAATGAAGTATTCGCCAAGCCATTTTTTTGTTAATTCCTCATCCGGCAATACTGCCTGTTGAATGCGCAGTGCATAGTTTATAGAATCGAGAATCTCTTCTTTTTGTTCCTGAAGTTTTATGTTTTGTTGACGAATTTCAGCTGTTCTGTTGCGAATTGTTAATTCGAGACGTTTATTTATTGCAACAAGACGACGTGTATTAAAACGAATGCCTGCATATATCAAAGCAATAAAAAGAATAACATATAAAAAATATGCCCATATTTTTCGGTACCAAGGAGATAAGATGGTGAATTTAAAAACACTTTCTGAACTAATATGACCATATATGTTTTTTGCTTTTACTTTAAAAATATATTCTCCTTCTCTAAGATTTGTGAAGCTAACTTTATTATCCTTTTGCCATATACTGTATGCTGTGTCTTGCCCAAGTAGAATATATGAATACAACATTTTTTCCTGTCCATCATAAAATGGCGCAGCAAACTGGAAATACATATTATTTAAACTATAATCAAGAACAAATTTTCTTGTAAGTTGTTTATTTTGCTGTAAGTTGTTTACTATTTCGCTATACCCGCTGTAAAGAATAGAATCGCCGGTACTTGAAGTCATTGTTATTATAGTATTGAAATCAACTAAATAATTTTTATTTTTTTTCTCATCAAATTGTATAAGACCATCATCACCCCCTATCCAGCATTTATCAGCTTCATGAAAAAATAAATTTGTTTTTCCAATGTCGGCAAGACAAAATGGCTGAGTAATCCACGAGAGCGAATGGGATTTGTCAAAATAACCTAATGAATTATCCAGGTTTGCATATATTCGATCTTTTGTATCTTCAATTGCATAAAATGGAGTATCCAAACGTGCTTTTAAACTGTCTATATTATAAAAATCGAAATACCCTCTATAAAATTCAGGTTTGTTTTTAAGGGAATCTGGTAATTGTTTTTTCAAAGTTTCTTCATTAACAAACTGCATAAATCCAGAATGTTCTGCAAAAACAACTTTATTGTTTATTTTAAATGGTAAAACCCAACTGTTTTCAATTAATCCGTCTGAAGAATTATATTTGTCAACAACGTACTTTGATGGATTTGTATATTGGAGTCGTACAATGCCCTGAAGAGGCGTACCCATCCATAATGTAGTCCCGTTTGTGTTATATTCTTCTTCGAATCTAATTATCTCCTCTGTTATTTCTGGTATATCTATCAGTTTTTTCCATTTGCCAGAATGTTGAAATAATACGAAGTTGTTTTTCTCAGCAACAAATAACAATTTTAGTTTTTCTGAATAATAAAGAGTACTAACATCAACATCAGCTATTAAATTTATCTGCTCATTGTTTATTTCAAATAGTCCATACGGTGTTCCAACTATTAAAGAGCCATCTGCAATACAAAGATTTTTAACTTCTTTATTTAATCCATTATATAGTTTAAAAGCTGATGATAATTGATTGTATTTTTCCTGCTGAATATAAAGTCCGTCTGTTGAACCAATAAAAAGTTTTCCCTTATACCTCAATACAGCTTTAATATTACCAAAAATACCAGTTTCTGAACCAAATATTGAAACAGGTGAAGAGTACTTAATTTGGGAAATACCATTATCAAGTCCTGCCCATATATTTTCTTCATAATCTTGCATTAATGCTAAAACACCATTCACTTTTAATCCATTGTCTTTATTAAAAATAGATATAATATTAAAATGTTCATCGGTTATAATAATTCCATTTGAAAGAGTATTTAATGCAATATTTCCATCTTTTAATTTTATAGATCCATAAATTACAGCTTGTTTAAATAAAGTACTGTCCTTTGTTTTTATAGCAGAAGCTTCAAATGTGTTTTTATTTACTGTCCAAAATCCGTCTTCACGTGTTATTAGAATAAATTTATTTGGTTCAGAACTTTTCAGAATTGAAAAAACACCGAAGTTTTTAAAAAATTCACTTCCTTTAATTAGCTGCAATTTATTGCCTTCTAATTTCATTATTCCAATATCTCTTTGTCTAACATATAATTCATCATTTACCAGAAAAGAAAGATGGAATGATGTCTCTGGTATTATTGTAGTTAGCTTATTATTTGAGTAAATGAAAATTGCTTCTTCGGCTTGAAAAGCAACTTTATTTTTCCAAGCCCATACATGAATAATATCCTTAAATTCTTTTTGATTTTTTTCAAGCTTATCTGATAAAGAAACATATAAAAGCTTACCAGCAGCATCTGGCGCAAGGTATCCGAATTCGTTTTGTGCCCCGATATAAATAATATTATCATTACTAACAGAAAGGGATTTAACCCAGGAGCTTTGATCTTTTACTTTGATAAAATTCCAGTTTGTGCCATCATATTGCAACAATCCGCCAGCATTCCCAAAATAAAGTACTCCATTTTTATCCTGAACACAAGCCCAGTTTGAAGCTTCGTGCCCTTTGCCATATTCCCTTGCAGAAAAATAAGAAATTTCATTTTTTGCAAGTTGTGAAAAACTATTCAAAATGGTTGTGAAAAATAAAATTAATAGAATAGTTCTTTTCATACTTAAAGTTTATTCATTGAGTAATATTTTTCTATTTGTTATATAAAGCGTATTTTAATTATGGTTTAAGATTAAAATTATCTTTAAGCCAGTCTTTCAAATTATTTTCTTCAGGTTTTCCGTAAAATTCATTAATATATGAAGATGTTTCGCATAACTTTTCATTATAAGTTTTATTTTTCATCTGGTCAATAATTATTTTTACTTCCTCTTTCAATTGATCAAGATCTGGAAAAACAGGAGTGAACACACATATAGGTGTGGAAACATATTTCTCCCCTTCTTCCATATACATTAACTTCATTTCAGTGATTTCAGGATTTGGAATTTGTTTCCCATCAACAGTTAACAATTCATTTTTTGTTATAATTAAAGTGTCTGATATGTATACAAGTTTTTTATTTATAGTTTCATTTTTATAGCTATATCTAATATAAAAATATTTTTTTTCGTCCATTGGATATGCTGCAGGACTTATCTTAATTTTAATTTTATCGAAAATCACATAATTTCCTTCAAAATAATTTTTCAGGTCGTTAGTATTAAGAATAGCTCCTCCTCCTCTTGCACTTACTTTACCAGAAGAAGGCAAAAAGTTAGATTTAGAATCCTTAAATTCTGAAAGATTATCTGAAGTAAGCAGAAACCTACCTCTTTGTGGGTTAATTACAGCTGCACGTGATGCAACATTTTTAAATAATAAATCTTCGTTTTGACTAAATGCTGTTCCTATGTTTAAGACAGATCCAGTACTTTGAATAACAATGTTTCCACTTACTTTAATCACTGTAAATTTGTCTTGTGCAAATGAAGTGGTTAATGTGAATTGAAAAACAAAAAATGAAAAGATTAAAAAAACATGTGATTTATTCATTTGTCAGAATTTTAAATTTGTTGGGTAAATATACATTATTATTTGATTTGTGAAATTATAATATTATTGATAATCTGTTATTAAAATAATTACTCTATCAACACAAATGCACCCCAGAAATAAGGATCATATTTTTTTCTCATTTCTTTTTGGGTTTCGTTAAATGACTTTCTAATATCTTTTAGTTTTAATAATTTAGTGTATAATGTTACCATAAATTCTTCGGTTTCTTTATCAGGAACTTGCCACAAACTCATAACAATATATTTTACTCCAGCCATTTTAAATGCACGTTGTAAGCCGTAAACCCCTTCGCTACCTTTAATGTCGCCAAGGCCTGTTTCGCATGCTGAGAGAACAACCAAAGAAGTATTTTTCATATTTAATTGCGATACTTCCTGTGCTGTTAAGACTCCTTCGTCATCGATTTTGCCCCATTCGCCCGACCAAACCCGGTTTGCACCTGCAAATACCAATCCCGAACGCATCATTGGGTTTTTGTTTTGCACAAATTGCCATACGCCACAACCGCTCGAACCTCTGAAAGCAACAAGTCCCTGCTCAGTCTTTTTCACTGTTTCTTTTTTTACTTGTTCTGGATCGGGATAGAAAAAACCATGTGTTGCAATGTGCACAATATTTGGTTTTGAACATGTTTCGGTATAAAGACTTTTAAAAGCAGGTTCACTGGCTTCTTTCCCTGAATAAGATGTAACTGCTACTTTCCTTTTCTGTAATTGCTTTTGAATAATATCTTTCTCGGTTAAGGTTCCCGGAAGATATTTCCATAATTCCTGTTTAACCGAATCTGGATTATAATCGATACCACCGAAAACTGCTGCGGTTAAATTACTTTCCATAGAAAAACTTTCAGCTTTTATTAATTTTCCTGTCGTACTTACTTGTTGGAGGTTGTATTTATCGCAAAGCAATTGGTTGTCTTTTCCAAGAGCAGAAAAAGAAATTTTATTTAAAACACCCACAGGTGCATAATATACAGTAGTTATTCCGGCAAGTTGTTGCTCAAGCGGCTCCCAGATTAACTTATATAACTCGTTGTTTATATTTTTATTTGTTCCGTATAGTTTTGAAACTTTTTGAAAATCATCGCCTTTATAAACATCAATTATTTTTTTTAATTGATAGTCATCAAAGAGTTTAATTGTTAATGGTTTTTTATTGATGGGTGTTATTAATAGTGCTGCATAAATTGTTGTATCATCCTTAATCCCCTGATTAAAACTCACAAATTCAATGGCTGCTTCACCCGGTTTAAGTGCTTTTTGTACATCTTCCCATTTGTAATTAAAAAGGTTTTGGATATTGGAAAAATCTGCAGATAGTTTTACCAGTTTTCGTTCTTCGTTGTTGGCTTTATTTTCAAAATCGGCGATTAATGAATCGCGGTTTTTTTCTTCTGAACCTTGTAATGTTGAGATCTGATTACGGTATTGTTTAAGTAAAAAATATGTATTTTTCAAAGCAGTGTCTTGACTGTTATATACAGCATTAAGCATGTTTTGTGTGCTTTTTAACAAAAGTCCTTTTAAAATAAGTTCGTTATTGTAACATAAGCCCGAAAGGCTGTCGTTTTGTTTGGGGTAGTTTATATTAAACGAATTAAGATCGTTAAAAACAGATTTTGTTTTGTCGAGATAAAGTTCTTTATCTTTTTCGCTAAGTATAGTAAAATTATCTTTGAGTAAGTTTAATGTTATATCATGTGATTTTAAAAACAAAGGCATCGCTTTTTCTATTTCATTATTCTTAATGTATGCTTTTGCAAGTTGTGGGTAAAACAAAGCTAACTCCGAATTATCTCCAAGTTCTTCATAAATGTTCAATGAACGTTCATAATACGATAATGCAAGAGAATAATTGCCTTGATTCCATGCAACAGCACCAATATTATTCATACTTATAGAAATCCCTGATTTGTCGTTAAGTTCTTCTTTAATTTTCATTGAGCGCATATGATATGATAATGCAAGAGGATAATTGCCTTCGTCAGTAGCAATAATACCAAGATTCATCAAACAGTTAGAAATTGTTTTTTTGTCACCAAGTTCTTCAGAAATTTTCAATGAACGTTCATAATAGAATAAAGCAGAAGAATAATTGCCTTGATTCCATGCAATAACACCAAGATTATTCATACATCCAGAGATCATTCTTTTGTCACTTAGTTCTTCAGAAATTTTCAATGAACGTTTAAAATACGATAATCCAACAGAGAAATTTCCTTGATCACAGGCAACATTGCCAAGATTATTCAAACAGTAAGAAATTCCTTTTTTGTCGCCAAGTTCTTCATCAATTTTCAGTGAACGTTCATAATACGATATTGCATTAGGATAATTGCCTTGATTCCATTCAACAATGCCAATATCATTCAAACAGCTAGAGATTCCTTGTTTGTTGTCAAGTTCTTCATCAATTTTTAAAGTACGCTCGTAATACGATATCGCAATAGAATAATTACCTTGGTAATTAGCAATAATACCAAGATTGTGCAAACATTTAGAAATGCCTATTTTATCGCCAAGTTCTTCTGACATTATCAGCGAACGCTCATAATACGCTATTGCATCAGGATAAACGCCCTGATCACTGGCAACATTGCCTAGATTATTTAAACATCCAGAAATTCCTTTTTTGTCACCAAGTTCTTCATAAATTTTTAATGTACGTTCATAATAAAAATTCGCAATAGAATTATTGCCTTGCCTATATGTAAGATTGCCAAGATTCATCAAACATTTAGAAATACCTTGTTTGTTCCCAAGTTCTTCCATAATTTTCAATGAATGCGTATAATAAAATATTGCTTCTGAATAATTGTTTCGAACATTAGCAACATTTCCAATATATCTCAAAGCATTAGCATTTGTTTTTGTTTTATTTGGATTTTTTTTAATTCTTTCTGTATTAAATATAGTATCGGAAATACTGCTGTACCACCAAATAGCTGAATCTGGTTTTATGCTTTGATATAATTGACCAATATTTATACAAACCTGCATCCTCGCAGTATCTGCATCGGTACCATTTAATGGAGGCGTTGTATTTAGGATTGTTTTTAAAGAGTCAATTTTTCTATAATCCTGTGCTTTTAAAAAGCAGGAACAAAAAAGGATTAATGCAATTAGCAATACGTTTTTCATTATGTTATTTTATTCTATTAAAACAAAAGCACCCCAGAAATAAGGATCATATTTTTGCATCATTTCTTTTTGGGTTTCGTTAAAAGCAATTCGAATGTCTTTTGTTTTTAAAAGTTTTGTATAAAACATTGCCATAAATCCCATTGTTTCTTTGTCAGGTACCTGCCATAAACTCATAACAATATATCTAACACCAGCCATTTTAAATGCACGTTGTAAACCGTAAACTCCTTCGCTACCTTTAATGTCGCCAAGGCCTGTTTCGCATGCTGAGAGAACAACCAAAGAAGTATTTTTCATATTTAATTGCGATACTTCCTGAGCTGTTAAAACACCTTCGTCATCGGTCTTACCCCATTCGCCAGACCAAACCCGGTTTGCACCTGCAAATACCAATCCCGAACGCATCATTGGGTTTTTATTTTGCACAAATTGCCATACACCACAACCGCCCGAACCTCTGAAAGCAACAAGTCCTTGCTCTGTCTTTCTCACTGTTTCTTTTTTTACTTGTTCTGGATCGGGATAGAAAAAACCATGTGTTGCAATGTGCACAATATTTGGTTTTAAACCTTTGTCAGTAAAAAGACTTTTAAAAACCGTTTCGCTGGCTTCTTTCCCTGAATAAGATGTAACTACAACTTTCTTTTTCTGTAATTGCTTTTGAATAATATCTTTCTCGGTTAAGGTTCCCGGAAGATATTTCCATAATTCCTGTTTAACCGAATCTGGATTATAATCGATGCCACCGAAAACTGCTGCGGTAAGGTTATTATTAAGATTTAGTGGCTCTGGGTTTATTAATTTTCTAGTTGAGCTGACTTGTTGTAAATTATATTTATCACAAAGTAATTTGTTATTATTCCCAAGTGCAGCAAAAGAAATATTATTAAGTACACCTACAGGGGCATAATAAACAGTTGTAATTCCTAAAAGATCTTTTTCTAGTGGTTGCCAAATTAACTTATATAATTCATTGTTTACATTTTGATTTGTTCCATATAGCTTTGAAACTTTTTGATAGTCATCGCCTTTACAATCATTAATTATTTTTTTTAATTGAGACTCATTAAATAGTTTAATTACTTTAGGTTTTTTACTCTCAGCTGAAATCATTAATGCTACATAAACTACTGTATCATTTTTTTCTCCCTGAGTTAATCTGACAAATTCAATAGCTACTTCGCCTTTTTTAAGATTTTTTTGTACATTTTCCCATTTGTAATTAAATAGGTTTTGTATGTCTGAAAATTCTGACGAAAGTTTCACTAGTTTTCGCTCTTCTTCGTTTGCTTTTTTTTCTAATATTTCCAATTTGCTTTCACTTTCTTCTAAAGTCAACCCCTCAAGTGCGATAATTTGATTTCTAACTTGCTTTAGACGATAATAAGAGTTACTAAGCACTGTATCATTACTATTGCGTGCAGCATTAAGCATATTGCGGGTAGATTTAAGTAATAGTCCTTTTAATATCATTTCGTTGTTATAACAGATTCCAGAAAGACTATCACTTAGTTCTGGGTAACTTAAATTAAAACAATGAATATCATTGAAAATTATCATTGTTTTATTAAGGTAGAGTTCTTTTTCTTTCTCGCTGAGAATGGAAAAGTTATTGCGAAGTATTGCAATAGTAAAACCTAATGATCTCAAATAAAGTGATAGAGCTTCTTTAGGTTTGTTTATATTGACATAAGCCCAAGCAAGATTTGGATAATCAGATGCCAAACCTGCCACATCGCCCAATTCTTCTTTTATTTTTAGGCTTCTTTCATAATATTCCGAAGCTTTCGAAAAGTCGAGCTGAGAAACATAAACGATACCTATATTATTTAAGCAATTTGAAATCACCATTTTGTCACCCAATTCCTCGTCAATTTTCATGCTTTTTTCGAAGTTCTCCATAGCTTTAGTATAATCGCCCTGATTTTTATAGATAAGACCTAAATTGTTAAATGAAATGGAAATTCCTTTTTTGTATCCCAACTCTTTGGCAATTATCAAACTTTTTTCGAAGTACTCAATGGCATTAGTGATTTCGTATTTATAATTATATACAATACCAATATTGTTCAGACAATTAGAAATTTCTAGTCTGTTGCCTAATTCTTCAAAATTTTTCAGACTTTTTTGTAAATACTCCAAAGCATTGTCATAGTTTCCTTGCCTCTCATACACATCACTGAGAGCGTAAATGCAACTGAAAATTCCTCGTTTATCACTCAATTCTTCTTTAATTTTTAAACTTTTTTCGAAGTAATCAGTAGCTTTTGGATAATCACACTGATTCTTATAGACATTGCCCATATTGATTAGGCAATTGGAAATGCCTGTTTTATCGCCCAATTCTGTATTAATTTTTAAACTTTTTTCGTAATACTCATTGGCTTTAGTATAATCTCCCTGCTCAGAATATAAAATACCTATATTATTTAAATTATTTGATATGCCATCTTTATAACCAAATTCTTCATTTATTTTAAGGCTTTTTTCGTAATATTCAGATGCTTTGATATAATCACCCTGATTTCTATATACCATTCCGAGATTGCCAATACAACTTGCAATGCCTTTTTTATAACCTAATTCTTGATTTATTTTTAAAACTCGCATAAAAAATGATATTGTTAATGAGTAATTACCTTTGTAATAGGCAACAACACCCAAATCATAAAATGCGTTAGAATTTTGTCTTGCTTTTCCTGGGTATTTTTTAATTTCTTCTGCATTAAAAACAGTATCGGCAACGGAAGTAAACCACCATACCGCGGAGTCTGGTTTTGTTTTTTGATATGCTAACCCTATACCTAAACTCAGTTTCATTCTAGCAGTATCTACATCTGTACCATTTAATGGAGGCGTTGTATTAAGGATTATTTTAAGCGAGTCAATTTTTTTATAATCCTGTGCTTTTAAAAAGCAGGAACAAAAAAGGATTAATGCAATTAGCAATACGTTTTTCACTTTGTTATTTATTATTTAATCAAAACAAATACTTCTATCCTTTGTCAGGCTCAGGATTTTTTTACTTTATTAGAACAAAGAATTATAATAATGTGTATCATATTTTTTTCATATTTCCTTTTAGATTTCAGTAAATTGTATAAAATCGAACAATACAATTAAACA
>CAIQJL010000283.1 GCA_903872185.1 uncultured Bacteroidota bacterium
AAAATGAAAAGAAAAGACAGATTTTGTCTGAGGAAAAATTAAAATCTGAATTGAATTTTTTAAAAGCTCAGATTAATCCA
Organism: uncultured Bacteroidota bacterium; assembly: GCA_903872185.1. GTDB lineage: Bacteria > Bacteroidota > Bacteroidia > Bacteroidales > GWA2-32-17 > GWA2-32-17. The sequence goes on from CAIQJL010000283.1 coordinate 81, forward strand.
CATTTTCTTTTTAATGTATTAAACATGGCGTTTTCAAGTGCTACAAGTAATAGCGATTTCAGAACAGCTGATATTATCGAAAAACTTTCTGGATTAATGAGGTATATGCTTTATGAGAGTAACAATGAAAAGACTGATATTGTAAGGGAAATAAATTATATTGAAAATTACATAAATCTTCAGCAATTAAGATTATCAAAGGATATTCCTGCTAAAATTGAGTTTAAAGTTACTGGTGATTATACTAGTGCTAGAATCGCTCCATTATTGTTAATCCCTTTTATTGAGAATGCATTTAAATATGGTTTAAAACTTGAGCAAGAATCAGAAATAATTATTGCTTTAAATTTTCATAATTCAGGAATGCTTTTTACTGTTGAAAATTCAGTTTTTTCTTTAAATAATCCTAAAGAAAATGTTAGTTCAGGTATTGGCCTTGAAAATGTGAAGAAAAGGTTAGAGTTGATATATCCTGATTCGCATAAATTAGAAATAATAAAGAATTCAAATAGATTTATTGTCCGATTACAATTAGAGTTAATATAAATATTATGAAATGCATAGCTATAGATGACGAGCCTTTTGCTTTAAATTTAATGAAGGATTATATTAATAAAACTCCTTTTCTGGAACTAGTAGGAGAGTTTTCTAATCCATTTAAGGCATTAACATTTTTAATGAGTAATTCGGTTGATCTTGTATTTTTGGATATTAATATGCCAGAATTGTCGGGAATACAGCTTCTAAATTCATTACCAACTCGACCTTTGGTGATTTTTACAACTGCTTATTCGGAATATGGAGCTGAGAGTTATAATTATGATGTAATTGATTATTTAATGAAACCTATTAAATATGAACGTTTTCTTAAAGCAGTGAATAAAGCAAGCGATAAAATAAAAGATAAAAATATCGATAAGCAAATCCAGATAAGTTCAAGTCAAAGCAATGATTCAGTGTATATTAAAAGTGGAACACAAATTCATAAAGTGTATTTAAAAGATATATTATTTATTGAGGGTGCTGGTAATTATATGTCATTTCAATTAACAAGTAAAAAAATATTGTCCTTATTGAATATGAAAGAAGTATTAGAACTATTGCCATCTGATACATTTGTTAGAATTCATAAATCATATGTTATTTCAATAAATCATATTGAACTTATCGAGACTCACAGAATTGTTATTAATAAAATTTCTATTCCAATAGGAATAACTTACAGAGAACAATTTTTTTCTAAAATAGGTAATAATACAGTTTGATAATTATTGATTTGCTTATAATGATATTAATAAATTAATGCATTGTATAAATATCAAATGGATGCATTGTATATTGTATGCTCCATCTTTAATATGGCAAAGACATTGCAGATTTATAAGTCTTGAAATAACATTAAACCCAAATTCAATGGTTAACGTTGAATTTTATAATTTACTACTTTTAGTTGTCAAATTACAACTATAAATAGCGTAATTACAACTAAAAGTATTTGCTTTATTTTGATTGTAGTTATGAATCAGAATATCTTTGCTTAGTCGAAAAATAAAAATTTCCTATGTTAAATTCTAAAATGATTGGCAATAAAATTGCCGAAGCACGAAAGAAAATAAATATGTCACAAGCCCAGCTTGCTCAACGTCTTTTTATTAGTTCACAGGCAGTCGGTAAGTGGGAGCGTGGTGAATCAATGCCGGATATAATTACATTAAACCGGTTATCTGAAATTTTTTGTGTTGATCTAAATTATTTTTCAGGAAGTAAACAGACTGAAGTTATTGAAACCACAACTATTGAGCCTAATGTTAAGCAATTGAAAAAGCTTAAATGGGATATGTCAAGAGGGAACTGGGTTGATGCAGATTTTTCAGGATTGAAAAATTTACAAGAAAAATTCAGTTCTTCAAATATGAAGAGTTGCAAGTTTGTTAGTTCAGAATTGTCGGGTCTTATTTTAAAAAGTAATAATGTAGATAGCTGTGACTTTTCAGGTTCTGACATCAGTAATAGCTGCATTAAAAATTCCAACTTAGCCAACAATTTATTTAATAACTGTTCACTGCAAGAAACTGAATTTTCAGAAAGTAATATCGGTAGTTGCGATTTCTCCGGTGCTGATTTTACTGGTACAAAATTTAAAACCGGTAGCTTCCTAAAAAATACAATTATTAATGTTGTTTGGAATCGCACCTCTTTTATTGGAATGGCAATAGATGAAACAGTTTTCACCGGAACAATAGAAGATTGTTATTTTGAAAACTGTGCTTTTTACAGGGTGACATTCCAGAATGCAATGCTCATTAATACATTCTTTAAAAACAAAAGTTTAAAGCGGATAAAATTTGTTGATTGTCAGGCAGATCGTATGACTTACGAATTTCTTAAAAATGGAAAAGCGGATTTAACCGGAATTAAATTGTTAATTCCTTAAATCAATCATTAAATCAATGCATTCCATAAAATTTCAACCGGGTGTAATGCTTTTCTTCCCGTTCCATCTTCTATCTGGCATCGGCAACTTGTACCTGTAGCTGCAATTATTGTTTTGGTATCAGTTTTTCTAATTTCAGGAAATAACACTAATTCACCAATTTGCATCGAGAGTTCGTAATGCTCTTTTTCGTATCCAAATGAACCAGCCATACCACAACACCCCGAAGGGATTTCAGTAGCTTTATAATTTGTTGGAATAGTCAACATTTTTAAAGTAGGAGCAGTAGATGCAATAGATTTTTGCTGACAATGACCATGTAGTTTTATTTCAGCAGCTTCGGAAGTAAATGATTCTGCTTTTATATTTCCTTTTGCAAATTCTGCAGCAATAAATTCATCAATCATTAAGGCGTTTTTTGCTAACGTTTTAGATTTTTCGACTAATGATTTTTCAACTATTTCAGGATATTCATCTCTGAATGCAAGAATTGCAGATGGTTCGATTCCAATTAATGGAGTTTCTTCTGTAATAATTTCAGATAGGTATTTAACATTCTGTTCTGCTATTAGT
>CAIQJL010000284.1 GCA_903872185.1 uncultured Bacteroidota bacterium
ATTTTAATAAAAACAGGTACTCAGTTATTTGATAAGAAAAATGAAGTAAAGGCGCAACCTGAAGGATACAATTTATATTATTTTGACACTATCTCTTAAAGTGTGTAAACTAAAAAGTTTCTGAAATCAACATTTTATTCTGTTTTCAAAAATAAGTAAAAATTGGTTTAAAATAATACCCCAGTCCCTAATTGGTTGCGACCATTTTTTAGTTGCCTCTCTAATAGCTAAATATGCTGATTTCATCACAGCTTCATCGGTAGGAAACGAAAGTTTGTTTTTCGTGTACTTTCTAATTTTCCCATTTAAGTTTTCAATTAAGTTAGTTGTGTAAATTATTTTTCTAATTTCAACAGGAAAGTCAAAGAATACAGTAAGATTATCCCAGTTGTTTTCCCAACTTTTTACTGCGTAAGAATATTTACTGTACCATTTGTTAGAAAAATCTTTTAAGGCAATTTTTGCAGCTTCTTTTGTTGGTGCATTATATATTTCTTTCATATCGTATGCAAACTCTTTTTTATCTTTCCATACAACATATTTAGACGCATTCCTGATTTGATGCACAACACATATTTGTGTTGTTGAATTAGGGAAGACAGCTTTAATTGTATCAGTAAAACCATTTAAATTGTCTGTAGCGGTGATTAGAATATCTTCTACTCCACGTGCCTTAACATCGGTCAAAACTGACATCCAAAATGCAGATGTTTCATTTTTACCAAGCCATAATCCCAAAACTTCTTTTAGCCCATCTTTTTTTAAACCAACTGCAATGTAAATGGTTTTATTAATCACTTTGGAGTTTTCTCTAACTTTAAAAACTATACCATCCATCCAAACTATAAGATAGACTGATTCTAAAGGTCGGTTTTGCCAAGCAACTATGTCATTGGTTACCCTATCTGTTATTCTTGAAATAGTTGAAGTTGAGACTTCAAAATTATAAACTTCTCTTATTTGCTCTTCAATATCACTATTTGACATTCCCTTAGCATACAAGGATATTATTACGTTTTCAATGCCTTCAACAATACTTTTTCGCTTAGGGATAATCATTGGGTTAAATGATGCATCTCTATCCCTGGGAACATCGATTTTTGCTTCACCTAAAGAAGTCTTGATTTTTTTTATTGAATGACCATTCCTATAATTTTCGTTGTCAGAAATCTCATTCTTAGAATAACCTAGATGATCATCTAATTCGCCTTCTAATAGCTGTTCCAAACCTCTTTTTTGAATTTGATTCAGAAAAGTATTTAATTCCTCACCAGATTTAAATTGTTTGAAAAAATCGCTGTTTAATAATTCTTCTTTTTTCATTTTTGTGTGTATTAAAGTTAATAAAAAAGTTATTTCCTAAAATTATTTTGACCTTTTAGAGGAAGGTCAAAAATTTTCAGAATAACTTTTTTGGTTTACACACTTAATGAGATACTACCTTTTATTTATTAATGACAATTACTCTGCAATTTTATCATTTAAAAACTCCCATTTAGGATTAAAGCAATTAATCAGGTTTTCTTTCTTTTTTCTACTCCAGCCTTTAATTTCTTTTTCTCTTTCTATTGCATGTTCGATATTAGAATGAAGTTCAAAAAATAAAAGGAAAAAACAATTGTATTTTCCAGCAAAGGTTAACTTTTTTGTATCGGAATCTAATTTATGTTCAAATAGTCTTCTTTCAAGATCATTTGTTACGCCAGTATATAGAACGGTTTTATCGTAATTTGTTATGATATAAACGAAATAGTTATGACAACCTAGTGGTTTCATTATTATAAAAGTTGATATACAAATATAAAATATTTTTCTGTCATCCAGAGTGTCCGCCGCGGCGGATGTAACGAAACGAAGGATCTAGTTAGTAATACATGTATTCTAGGCTAGATTCTTCACTTCGTTCTGAATAACATCCTACTCTTTTTTGTC
>CAIQJL010000285.1 GCA_903872185.1 uncultured Bacteroidota bacterium
ACTGATCCTTTATTTGAAGTAAAGAATTCGATAGGTCAGACTGTGTTTGTTGTTTATCAGGATAGTGTTAATGTTTTTGTAAATGATGAAGCAATACAATCAAACAGAGGTGGATTCGCAGTTAGTGGAAGAAATAATTCAAAAGCATTTACTAATAAATATTTGCACGTTACTCCTGATAATTCAAAAATTTGGACTAAAGATACTTTAAAAGGTTTTGGTGTTGAAAACATAAGCGGTGTTAATAAAACAAGTTACATGCATATGACTCCAAGAAATTATTTTATTGGACACGAAGCAGGTAAAAACACAACTACAGGTTCATTTAATTCATTTATTGGTTATCAAAGTGGTTACGGTAATATCGGAGGAAGTAAAAATTATTTTATTGGATATAAATCTGGATATAGTAATTTAAGTGGCGCAAGTAATATATTTATGGGTGATAGTACTGGTTTTAATAATTCTAATGGAATACATAATATTTTAATTGGAAATAAAAGTGGATTTTTAAATCTTATTGGAAATTACAATTTGTTTATGGGATTTCAGGCGGGTTATAGCAATACTGCCAATTATAATGTTTTTATGGGATATGAGAGTGGGAAAAGTAATACAATTGGAACTAATAATACATTTATAGGATACCAGTCTGGATATAATCACATAAAAAATAGTTCAAATATTTTTATTGGAAATAGTAGTGGTTATAATGACAGCATTGGAAACTATAACATCTTTTTAGGTTATAAAGCTGGTTATTCAAATAAAACAGGTTTATCAAATATTGTTATTGGAAATGATGCAGGCGGTTATTCTGTAAATAATTTGTCTTGTGTTATAATTGGTAACACTGCTGCAAAGTACAAAACAGATGATGGATTTTCAAATGTTTTTATTGGTAATGTTGCTGGACAATATGGTAGTGGTGATTATAACGTTTGTGTAGGTGGTGATGCAGGTTCAACAGTTGTTGGTTCAAGAAATACTTGCATTGGACAATCTGCAGGTAAGGGTGTTACTGGCGATAATAATTTGTTTCTTGGTAATACTGCAGGTTATTTATTGGGAACAGTTTCTAACAGAGTAATACTTGGTAGTTCAGCAATTACAACAATGTTTTGTCAGGGTGCTTATGCTGCTACTACTGCAAACGTTGCAAATTTGGTTGTACTTAGTACTGGTCAGATTTTAAGAAGTACATCATCTAAAAGATATAAAAAGGAAATTGAAGATTTAACAATTAATACTGAGAATATATATAAACTACGACCAGTTTCTTATATTTCAAAAACCGATGATAAACCATATTTCGGATTAATAGCAGAAGAAGTTGCAACTGTAATTCCTGAACTTGCTGAATATGCTGTAGAAAAAGATGTAGTAAAAGGAAGTAATTCAGAAAAACTTATACCAGATGCTGTTAAATATCCAATGCTTTCGGTTTTACTATTAAAAGAACTTCAAAAAAGTCATAAGGAAATAACTGATCTTAAGGTATCAGTAAATAATTTAGAATCTCAAAATGCTCAATTAAAATTTAACTTTGAAACTCTTAAAGCTGAAATTGAGAAAATTAAAAAGTATCAATCTTCAAAAGAATAACCTTAATTCTAGCTATTTGGCCCAAAGAAATTAAATCCTGTATGCTTACAGTTTGAAGTTGCCCAATAACCAATATGCCAGTTTAATCCTAATAATAATTGTGCTGTAATTGGATGAGTAGGAGAGTATTTTGGATATGTAGTATA
>CAIQJL010000286.1 GCA_903872185.1 uncultured Bacteroidota bacterium
CTTTTAATGGAACAAACTGGGCACCTGCAAACGATGCGAACACTACTTATTTTGCAGGTACTGGATTAACATTATCAGGCACAACTTTTAATGCACAAACTACAACAGCATTGTGGAATGCTAATCAAATTCAAGGTAAGGGAGTGTTATCAACTGTTCCATCAACAAATCAGATTTTAAAATATAATGGCACAAACTGGGCTCCTTCTACTGATTTAAACTCAGGTACTCCAGGTGGATTAAATAAAACTGTACAATTTAATAATGCTGGAGTTTTTGGAGGCGATACTGCTATGACATGGGATAATACAAATAAACGATTAGGTGTTGGTATGACTAATCCAAATGGAAGAGTGGTTATTAGAGGAAGCTCTACGGCCCTTCCAACTGAACCATTGTTTGAAGTAAAAAACTCAGCAGGTCAGACTGTTTTTGTTGTTTATCCTGATAGTGTTAATGTTTTTGTTAATGATGATGCAATACAATCTAACCGTGGTGGATTTGCAGTTAGTGGAAGAAATAATTCGAAAGCTATTACTAATAATTATTTAAAGGTTACTCCTGATAATACAAGAATTCATACTGGTGATCCCGTTATGGGTTTTGGTGTAACTGATATTAATGGTGGACCTACAGCAAGTTATATGCAACTTACACCAAATAATTATTTCATTGGACACGAAAGTGGTATTAACATTAACGTTAGTGGTGGTGGGCTTTATAATAATTTCTTTGGATATCAGGCAGGTAAAAATAATACTATTGGTACAAATAATATTTTTATAGGATACCAATCTGGGTTTTCCAATATTCTGGGAAATAATAATGTTTCAATTGGGGATCTTTCTCTTTATAATAACCTTGATGGTGGAGCAAATGTTGCAGCAGGTTATATGTCACTTTATAATAATAATTCTGGAATACGTAATACTGCAATTGGATATTTAACATTAAGAGATAATGAAAATGGAGGGCACAATACAGCATTAGGTTATGAAGCATTAGAGCGGAATATTGATGGAAATTATAATGTTGCTAGCGGAAAAGGTGCATTATATTCTCATAAACATGGAAGTTATAACTCTTCATATGGAAGTTACGCACTTTCAAATGATTCAATTGGTAATTACAATACTGCCATAGGATATAGTAGTGGCGCAACAGCACAAGGTTCTGGAAATGTTTTTATCGGTCATAACGCTGGATATTCTGCACAAGGCGATAATAAATTGTTTATAGCCAATTCTGCAGCTACCCCATTAATTTATGGTGATTTTACGGCAGGAAGAATAGGTCTTGGAACAATAACGCCAGCATCTGATTTAGATTTAATAGGTAATATTAAAATAACAGATGGTACACAAGGTGCTGGAAAAGTCCTTACTTCAGATGCAAATGGATTGGCAAGTTGGCAAAATTCTGCAATAAATTCCTCAGCAGGTACAACTAATTATGTTGCAAAATTTACAAGTTCTACATCATTAGGAAATTCTACAATTTATGATAATGGAACAACTGTAGGTATTGGAACAACAACACCTTCGCATAAACTTCAAGTTAAAACAGCTACAAGCATTGCAGGTATTTCACAAACAGATGGCACCATTGATGTGTCTACTTATGTTGGAGGATCAATTACTGGTGGTTGGTTTGGTACTATTTCAAACCATCCTTTAGCATTTTATACTAATAATTCAAGTCCTCAAATGTATATTCAAAATGGAACTGGTTACATTGGTATTGGAACAACTGCACCAAGTTATGATTTAGATATTGCAGGCAATTTAAATTTAAATAAAGGTATTGCTAGCGGTTCGGCTTTATTAGTAAACGGGTCTGAGGCATTATGGTATAATGGAACATATTTTAGTTGGGGTTATGGAAGTACTTATAATTATTTTGCAGATAAAGTAACTATAGGAAACTCAGCAGCTCCAACTTACACTTTAACTGTTAATGGAACTGCATGGTGTACTGCGGGTGCATGGGCATCTGATGAAAGAAAGAAAAAAAATATACAAACTTTATCAATTAATGGACTTGATATTATAAGTAAATTGCGACCTGTAACATATGAATGGAAAAATGTTATTGATGATGGAATGAAAGGAATGCAAATAGGGTTTATTGCGCAGGAATTAGAAAAGATTTTACCAACTATAGTGCTTACTGCAAATGATTCTTTGCAAACTAAAAGTATAAAGTATGGTGAGCTAATACCTGTTTTTGCAAATGCAATTCAAGAACAACAAAAGCAAATAGAAACCTTAAAATTTGAAAATTCTCAATTACAACTAAAAGTTTCAGAAATAGATGAATTAAAAGCAGAAATAGAAAAAATTAAGAAAAATCAAAGTTCTAAATAAAATCTATTCTAGCTATTTGGCCCAAAGAAATTAAATCCTGTATGCTTACAGTTTGAAGTTGCCCAATAACCAATATGCCAGTTTAATCCTAATAATAATTGTGCTGTAATTGGATGAGTAGGAGAGTATTTTGGATATGTAGTATA
>CAIQJL010000287.1 GCA_903872185.1 uncultured Bacteroidota bacterium
AAGTACTACCACACCCTGGTGATGCTGTAGTTGAAATGTGGGATCAATCAAAAGGTATCTGGCAATTTGATACATATCCAACATATTCTGAATACTTAACAATGATGAATACATTTGCTACAACATATCCAAATCTTTGTCATCTTGATACTATTGCAACACTTGCAAGTGGAAGAAAATTATTAGCTCTAAAAATTACCGATAATCCAAATGTAGATGAAAATGAACCTGAAGTATTTTATACTGGTGCTATGCATGGTGATGAAATTACAGGTTCGATAATATTTTTAAGATTAGCTAATTATTTATTAACAAATTATGGAACAAACTCAAGAGTAACAAATATTGTAAACAACATTGAACTATGGATATGTCCATTTTCTAATCCAGATGGAACATATTATGCCGGAGATAATAATATAACAGGTGCAAGAAGAGCAAATGCAAATAATGTAGATTTAAACCGTAATTATCCAGATCCTAGAGATGGTCAACACCCGGATGGTTTAGCATGGCAACCCGAAAACATAGCATGGATGGCATTTGCAGATGCTCACGATTTTGTAATGTCTGCAAATACTCATGGTGGTGCAGAAGTTGTAAATTTCCCTTGGGATACATGGATAACATCACAACGAACACATGCCGATGATAACTGGTGGAGATATGTGTCTAAAGAATTTGCTGATACAGCAAAATTATATGGTACTGCTAGTTATTTGTCGGATGTTGTTACCAGCGGATATACTGAAGGTGGAGATTGGTATGTTATTACAGGTGGCAGACAAGATTATATGAATTATTTTAAACATTGCCGGGAGGTTACTTTAGAATTATCATCAACAAAACTTGTTACAGCAAGTACACTTCCTAACTACTGGAATTACAATTATCGTTCTTTTTTAAATTATTTAGAACATTCTTTGTACGGTGTTAGAGGCATAATTACAGATGCTTGCTCTGGCCTACCTATTAAAGCAAAGGTTTTTGTAAATACACATGATGTAGACAGTTCTCATGTTTATAGTTCTTTACCTGTTGGAAATTATCACAGACCAATATTAGCAGGCACTTATTCAATTACCTATTCAGCAACAGGTTATGTTTCTCAAACAATAACCGGAGTAACTGTTGTTAATAAAGCTTCAGTTACAAGAAATATTCAGCTTGTTCCAATTGCTCCAATAGCAAATTTCTCTGCCGATCATACAACTGGGTGTAATGCATCAATTCAATTTACCGATATTTCAGGCGCAGCATCAGGTTCAACCTTCCTTTGGAATTTTGGAGACGGACAAACTTCAACATTACAAAATCCAACACATTCATATTCTATCAGTGGAACTTATACTGTAACACTTGCCGTTTCTAGTTGTGCAGGTAATGATTCAGAAATTAAAACAAATTATATTACAATTTCATTACCTACCGCTCCTTTAACTACTTCAGCTCAAATTTGTGGTCCTAATTCATTAATACTTGATGCAACAGGTAGTGGTACCATAAATTGGTTCGATGCTGCTTCTGGTGGTAACCTTGTTTATACAGGAGCAAGTTACCATACTCCTACTCTTTTATCAACAACTACATATTATGTTGAAAGCAGTTCTACATCATACGGAACTTCTCAAAATGTTCCAAGTCCTGCTATTACTGCTGCTACAACCCATAATACTGCCGGAAGATATGAGATTTTCAATGTTTTAGCACCTATTAAATTAGTTTCTGTTCAGGTACGAACTACAATTGCTGGAAACAGAACTGTTGAGCTTAGAAATAGTGCAGGAACTGTGCTTAATTCAGCAACAGTTAATATTCCTGTAGGAACAAACAGAATTACTTTAAATTTCGATATACCCGTTGGAACTGATTACCAACTTGGCTTATCTTCAACATCAGCAATTAATTTATTTAGAAACACCCCAACTGTAACTTATCCATATCAAATTGCTGGCTTAGTATCAATAACTAATAGTAGTGCTGGCCTAACGGCTTATTACTTTTATTATGACTGGGAAGTACAACCAATAACATCTTGCACAAGTGGAAGAACATCTGTTACTGCTACTATCTTACCAGTACCAACTGCCTACGCTGGAACCGACCAAGCAATTTGTAATGGAAGTTCAGTTAATCTAACTGCTACAGGAGGTGGAACATATTCATGGTCACAAGGTGGTACTTCTTCAGGCATTTCAGTTACTCCAACTGCAACTACGACTTATACAGTTACTGTAACAAATGCTCAGTTATGTACATCAGCAGATAATGTTGTGGTAACAGTAAATCAGCATCCAACAACTAATGCAGGAGTTGATCAATCAATAACAACTGGAGCAACTGCTTCTTTAAATGGTTCTGCAAGTGGTGGCTCTGGTTCTTATTCATATCATTGGGAACCTGCAGCACTATTAGTAAATGCAAATATTGCAAACCCTACAACTATTTCATTAAATTCAACTACTCAATTTACATTAACTGCTACCGATATAAACACAACCTGTACTGGAACTGATAATATAATTGTAACAGTAACCGGTGGTATTCTTAGTTGTTCTATTACTGCAAATCCTAATGAAATTTGTTTTGGTGGAAGTACTCAACTATTTGCAAATGCTTCTGGCGGTTCAGGGTCATATACATATCAGTGGGCATCAAATCCTGCTGGCTTTAGTTCTACTGTATCTAATCCAATTGTTTCTCCTGCTGCAAATACTACTTATCTGGTAACTGTAACAGATGGTGCAATTACTGCAAATGCTACAATTTCGATAACTGTAAATAGCATTCCAGTTGCTGAAGCCGGAACCAACCAAACTATTTGTGAAGGTCAAACTGCAGATCTTACAGCATCTGGTGGTACAACATATTTATGGGATAATAGTGCAGGAAATACAGCCCATATTGCTGTTACTCCAACAACTACCACAACTTACACAGTAACAGTTACCAGCTCAACAACATGCACAAGCACTGATTTTGTAACTGTTAATATAAACCCTCTCCCATTTAGTAATTTCACTTTTAGCTCAACAAATTTGAATGTTACATTTAATAACTTATCTGTGGGTGCAACTTCTTATATGTGGTATTTTGGTGATGGTGGAGTTTCAACTCAATCAGATCCGAATTATAATTATGCAAATGATGGAACTTATCAAATTACTTTAATTGCTCATAATGCTTGTGGCAACGATACATTAATTCAAAGTATTACTGTTTCTATAAATGCTATTTCTCAAAATTCTTTTGATTTAATTAAAGTTTATCCAAATCCATCTCAAGGAGTATTTACAATTGAAAATTTAAGTAATTCTACTATTAACGTTTCAGATATTTCAGGAAGGATATTATTAAAAACATTTCTTAATAATAATTTCAGCAAATTAGATTTAAGCGAATTATCTGACGGCTTATATTTCTTAACAATATATAACGAAAACAATTTTAAAACAATTCCAATAACTATTTATAGATAGTATAGATTTTAACAAATAAAAAAAAGTGCAATCAGATTTGATTGCACTTTTTTTATTTCAAAGTAAGTTCAGAATAATTTGTCAAGAATATAGATTCTTCGCTTTGCTCAGAATGACAAATTAAATTGAGTCACGTTATATTTTAGGATTAACCTAAATATTGTTTTAATAATTTACTTCTGCTTGAGTGACGTAAACGACGAATAGCTTTTTCTTTAATCTGACGAACTCTTTCGCGAGTAAGAGCGAATTTTTCACCTATTTCTTCTAAAGTCATTTCCTGACAAGAGATCCCAAAGAAAAATCTGATAATATCTCTTTCACGTTCTGTTAAAGTAGCTAATGCTCTTTCAATTTCTCTACTTAACGACTCTCCCATTAATTTACTATCAGCAACAGGGGAATCTTTATTTTCAATTACGTCAATAAGACTATTGTCTTCTCCTTCAACAAAAGGAGCATCCATGGAAATATGACGGCCTGAAACTCTTAAGGTATCAATTACTTTTTCTTTTGGTACTTCAAGAACTGCAGCTAACTCATCTGGTGTTGGTGTACGTTCAAAATCTTGTTCAAATTTTGAAAGTGCTTTGTTTATTTTATTTAATGAACCAACTTGATTTAATGGCAAACGAACAATTCTTGATTGTTCAGCCAAAGCTTGTAAAATTGATTGACGAATCCACCAAACTGCGTATGAAATAAATTTAAAACCGCGTGTTTCATCAAATTTTTCAGCTGCTTTTATTAATCCAAGATTTCCTTCATTAATTAAATCTGGAAGGCTTAATCCTTGATTTTGATATTGTTTAGCAACCGAAACAACAAATCTTAAATTAGCACGTGTGAGTTTTTCTAATGCTGACCTATCACCTTTTCTAATCCTTTGCGCTAAATCTACTTCTTCCTCTACAGTTATTAACTGCTCTTTACCAATCTCTTGCAAATACTTATCTAGTGATGCGCTCTCACGATTAGTAATTGATTTTGTGATTTTTAATTGTCTCATATATTCAGTCCGATATTTTATGCAAATTTACCTTAAGTTATAACCAATGTCAATACTCTTATTAAAATTAAACTCTAAACATTATATTTGCAAAGTTAATAAAAGAAATGGAATGACAGTATATAGTCTAATTAACATTAAGTTACGTAATTTACAATATTTAAATAAAAAATTTAATTTTGCAAATATAAACGAAAGTTAGACTAAAATCTTTCATGGTTCATGTACTTTAATGTTTTTTTAGTCAAAAATTAAGAAATAATAACATAAATAAATCAAAATGAAAATTTCAGTTGTTGGAACCGGTTATGTTGGTTTAGTTACAGGAACTTGTTTTGCAGAAACAGGTATTGATGTTACATGTGTAGATATTGACGTTGAGAAGATTAATAAATTAAAAAACGGCATTATTCCTATTTGGGAGCCAGGTTTAGAAGAAATGGTTGCCAGAAATGTAGAAAAGGGCAGATTGAATTTCAGCACAAGCTTAAGAGATTCATTAAAAGATGTTGAAGTTGTATTTTCTGCAGTTGGAACACCTCCAGATGAAGATGGAAGCGCAGATTTACAATATGTTATTTCAGTTGCTAAAGAAATTGGGCAGTATATGGAAAATTATTTGGTAGTTGTTACTAAAAGTACCGTACCAATTGGAACTGCAATTAAAGTAAAGGCAGCTATTCAAAGTGAATTAGATAAAAGAGGAGTAAAAATTCCTTTTGACGTTGCATCTAATCCTGAGTTTTTGAAAGAAGGTGATGCTGTTGATGACTTTTTAAAACCTGACAGAATTGTTATTGGGATTGAAAGCGAAGAAGCAGAAAAAATAATGACAAGGCTTTACAAACCTTTTTTGCTAAATAATCATCCCATTTTTTTCATGGATATTCCTTCAGCAGAAATGACTAAATATGCTGCTAACTCAATGCTTGCAACTAAAATTTCATTCATGAATGATATGGCTAACCTTTGCGAGATAGTTGGTGCCGATGTTAACATGGTTAGAAAAGGAATTGGAAGCGATAGTCGCATAGGAAATAAATTTATTTATCCTGGTGCTGGTTATGGCGGTTCATGTTTTCCAAAAGATGTAAAAGCATTAATTAAAACAGCTGATGAAAATAATCATTCGTTAATTATATTAAAAGCTGTTGAAGATGTAAATGACAGACAAAAAGAAGTTTTATTTAATAAAGCAAATAAGCATTTTAAAGGCGATTTAAAAAATAAAACTATTGCTATTTGGGGACTTTCTTTTAAACCAAATACTGATGATATGCGTGAAGCTCCTGCTTTAGTTATCATTGAACATTTATTAGCTGCCGGTGCAAAAGTAATTGCATACGACCCAGTATCAATGGAAGAAACTCATAGAAAAATTGGAGATTCTATTAAATATGCTAAAGATCCTTATGATGCATTGATTGATGCAGATGCATTAATGTTAGTTACAGAATGGTCAGAATTCCGTTCTCCTAATTTAAAGGTAATGGAAAAAGTAATGAAGAACAAAGTAATTTTTGATGGCAGAAATATTTATGAGCCAAAAGAAATGAAAGAGTGGAACTGGACATATTATTCAATTGGAAGAGAGCCTATTATTTCTAAATAAATTTTTGAATGAAAAAAATATTGGTAACTGGTGGAGCAGGTTTTGTAGGCTCTCACTTATGCGAAAGATTATTAAATGAAGGAAACGAAGTAATTTGTTTGGACAATTATTTTACTGGATCAAAAGAAAATATTGCTCATTTGTTAGGAAATCCTTTTTTCGAATTAATTAGGCACGATGTTACAATGCCTATATTTTTAGAAGTTGACGAAATATATAATCTTGCTTGTCCTGCCTCTCCTATTCATTATCAGTTTAATTCTATAAAAACTATTAAGACTTCTGTAATGGGAGCAATTAATATGCTTGGTTTGGCTAAACGAACTCAGGCTAAAATATTGCAGGCATCTACTTCCGAGGTATATGGAGATCCTGATATACATCCACAGCCTGAATCTTATTGGGGAAATGTAAATCCAATAGGTATTCGCTCATGCTATGATGAAGGTAAACGTTGTGCTGAATCCCTTTTTGTAAATTATAACAAACAGAACAATGTTGCAATTAAAATTATAAGAATATTTAATACTTACGGACCACGAATGCATCCAAATGATGGTCGGGTTGTTTCAAATTTTATAGTTCAAGCATTAAACAATAAAGACATAACAGTTTTTGGAGCAGGTTCACAAACCCGTAGTTTCCAATTTGTATCTGATCTTGTTGAAGGAATGATAAGAATGATGGCAACTCCTAAAGAATTTACCGGACCAGTAAATATTGGTAATCCTGGTGAATTCACTATATTAGAACTTGCTCAGAAAGTAATTGATTTAACAAATTCTAAATCTAAAATAATTTATCTTCCACTTCCTGAAGATGACCCTACTCAACGTAAGCCTGATATTACTCTTGCAAAAAAAGAACTTAACGGATGGGAACCAAAAATTCCACTTGAAGAAGGTCTTAAACAAACTATAAATTATTTTAAAAATTCTTTAAAACTCTAAAAATGAAAGGCATTATTCTGGCAGGCGGCTCAGGTACACGACTATACCCTATAACTCAAACTATTTCTAAGCAAATTATTCCTATTTATGATAAGCCAATGATATATTATCCTTTATCTGTGCTTATGATGTCAGGGATTCGTGAAATACTAATAATTTCAACTCCTAAAGATATTCATCTTTATAAAGATTTATTTGGAGACGGGTCTCAACTTGGTTTGCAAATTGTTTATGAAGAACAACCTTCACCAGACGGTTTAGCTCAGGCATTTATTATTGGCGAAAAATTCATAGGAAAAGATAGTGTTTGCATGGTATTAGGAGACAACATTTTTTATGGATATGGATTTAGAAAAGTATTAAAAGAAGCAGCCGAACTAAAAGATGGAGCAATAGTTTTCGGGTACTATGTTAAGGATCCTGAAAGATACGGTGTGGCAGAATTTGACGATAACGGTAAGGTTATTAGTCTTGAAGAAAAACCTAAAGAACCAAAATCAAATTACGCTGTAACAGGTCTTTATTACTATTCAAACGATGTAATTGAGAAAGCAAAGAATCTGAAACCATCTAAACGTGGTGAATTAGAAATAACAGACTTAAATAGAATATATTTAGAAGAAAATCGTTTAGGAGTAAAACTTTTAAGTCGTGGTATGGCATGGTTAGATACTGGTACTCATGAAAGTTTGTTACAAGCTTCAAATTTTATTGCAACAATTGAAGAACGCCAGGGATTAAAAGTTGCATGTATTGAAGAAATTGCTTTTCGCGAAGGATTTATAAATAAAGAGCAATTGCTTAAAATTGCCGAGTTGTATAAGAAAAATCAATATGGAGAATATTTATTTCTTATTGCAAACGAGAAAAAAATAATTTCATAACAAATGAAAATTATAAAAACATTTATTCCTGGATTAGTAGTAATTGAGCCAAAAGTTTTTTCGGATCAACGCGGATATTTTTTTGAGTCATTTAACGAACAAACTTTCTCTGAAAGTGGATTAAATTACAAGTTTATTCAAGATAATGAATCTAAATCTACATATGGTGTAATACGTGGGTTACATTATCAATTAGAGCCATATGCTCAAGCAAAATTAGTTAGGGTCTTAAGTGGATGTGTATTAGATGTTGCTGTTGATTTACGAAAAGGAAGTCCTACCTTTGGAAAATGGTTTGGACAGGAATTAAGCTGCGAAAATAAACTTCAACTTTTAGTTCCTAGAGGTTTTGCCCATGGATTCTCTGTTTTATCAGAAACAGCAATTTTTATTTATAAATGCGACAGTTTATATAACAAAGAAGCAGAAAGAGGTATAAAATTCGATGATCCGTTTTTAGGAATAGACTGGAAAATAGAAGAAAATAAAAGAATAATCTCAGAAAAAGATATCTTTCAACCTTTATTTCACAACGCCGAAAAAAACTTTAGTTTTTAATTATGTCAACTATACTTGTAACCGGCGCTAACGGTCAATTAGGTAGCGAAATTAAAGAATTAAGTAATGAATATAATTCTTTAAACTTTATATTTACTGACATTAACGAATTAGATATTACAGATTTAAGTCAACTTAAAACTTTTTTCAATAATAACACAGTAAAATATATTATTAATTGTGCTGCATATACAGCTGTTGATAAAGCCGAAAGCGATTTAAAACTTGCCGAAAAAATAAATATTACAGCAATCTCAAATTTGGTAAAATTTGCAACGCATTTTAATTCAAAATTAATTCATATTTCTACCGATTATGTATTTGACGGAACTTCAAATATACCATATATAGAAAATGCTCCAACAAATCCAAAATCAGCATACGGTATAACAAAATTAAAAGGAGAAACCGAAGCATTAAGATACAATAACAGTGTTATTATAAGAACATCATGGTTATATTCTTACTTTGGAAATAATTTTGTAAAAACCATGCTTAAGCTTGGTAAAGATCGAGATGAACTAAGCGTAGTTTATGATCAGGTTGGTGCTCCAACTTATGCACGCGACCTTGGAAAAGTCATTTTACAAATAATTCTTAATGCTGAAGAAAAATCTGATACTTTTAAAGCTGGAATATATAATTATGCAAATAATGGGGTTTGTAGCTGGTATGATATTGCTGTTGAAATAATGAACTTCTCAGGTTATAAGTGCAAAGTAAATCCAATAGAAACTAAAGATTATCCAACACCAGCAAAACGACCAGCCTATAGTGTTTTAAACAAAAACAAAATTCAACAAACTTTTAATGTTGAAATACCGTATTGGCGTGATAGCCTTCAAAACTGTTTGAATAAATTGAAACAATAGAAAAAATGACTGATAATAGACTAGAAATAGCTACCCTCAAAGCTGGAAAATGGCTAGAAAAAGGTTTTGATTCCGAAACTGCCTCATGCGTAAAGGAGCTTTTAAACAATCCTAAAGAATTGATGGAAGCATTTGCTGACGATCTTGAATTTGGCACAGGTGGTTTACGTGGAATTATGGGTGTTGGCACAAACAGAATGAATATTTATACTGTGCAAATGGCTACTCAGGGTTTTAGTAATTACATTAATAAAGCTTTTCCTAAACAAAATGAACTTAAAGTTGCGATTGCATTTGACAGCAGAAACAACAGCAAATTATTTGCTCAAATGACTGCTAATGTTTTTTCGGCTAATGGTTTTAAAGTATATCTTTTCGAATCACTCAGACCAACTCCCGAATTATCATATGCAGTTAGGAATTTAAAATGTGTTGGGGGCGTTGTTATAACTGCGTCACACAATCCAAAAGAATATAACGGTTATAAAGCATATTGGACAGATGGCGGTCAACTTGTTCCCCCGCACGATAAAAACGTAATCAACGAAGTAATTGCAATTAAATCATTTGCAGATGTAAAAAATAAAGTAATTGAGGATTCAATTACAATATTAGGAACAGATTTCGATGAATTATATTTAAATGAAATTGTAAAAAATTCACTTTCTCCAGATTCAATAAAGAATAATAACGATTTAAATATTGTTTATACACCTATTCATGGCTCTGGTGTTGATTTAGTTCCTTTGGCGCTTAAAAAAATTGGCTTTACAAATATTAATATTGTAACAGAGCAATCTATTCCTGATGGCAATTTTCCTACCGTAAAAAGTCCAAACCCAGAAGAAAAAGCAGCACTTAATTTAGCTTTGGAAATGGCTGCTAAAATTAATGCAGACCTTATTCTAGCTACCGATCCAGATGCTGACAGAGTTGGTATAGCAGTTAAAAATAACAATGGTGAGCATGTTTTATTAAATGGAAATCAGACTGCATCATTACTCACTTTCTACATGCTTTCAAAATTTAAAGAAAATCATCTGCTTAAAGGAAATGAGTACATTGTTAAAACAATTGTTACAACTGAGTTACTCGCTTCAATTGCAAATGATTTTAATGTAGAATATTTTGACGTACTAACTGGATTTAAATATATTGCAGAAATTATTCGTGAAAACGAAAATAAAAAGAAATACATCTGTGGAGGCGAAGAAAGTTATGGCTTTTTAGTTGCTGATTACGTAAGAGATAAAGATGCTGTATCAGCTTGTGCAATGATAGCTGAATGTGCTGCATGGGCAAAAGATAATGGAAAAACATTATACAGTTTATTAATTGATATTTATTGCAAATATGGTTTTTTCAAAGAATCATTACTCTCAATAACTAAAAAAGGCAGCGAAGGCCAGGAAGAAATTAAAAAAATGATGAAAACTTTCCGTCAAAATCCTCCTATGGAAATTGCAGATTCTAAAGTTAGTTGCATGAGAGATTATTTATTACAAATAGATCACGATTTTACAAATAACTCAAAAAAATCTATAGATCAACCAAAATCAGATGTTTTGCAATTTATTACAGCTGATGGTTCTGTTGTTTCTATTCGCCCATCGGGTACTGAGCCGAAAATTAAATTCTATTTTGGAGTTAAAGAACACCTCTCCTCGCCTGCTCAATTCGATGAAGTGAATAATAAACTTGATAACAAAATTGAAAAGATAATAGCTTCGTTAAAAATTCAATAATAATACATTAATAAGAAAGATACGAATTGCTCGAATTATTTAAAAATAACTAATTTACCTATTTTAACTTCTAGGTAATAATTAGTGAAATTAGTGTCAACATTTTTATAAAATGAGATTTTTTTTTCATATTGGATATAATGGCACAAATTATCGTGGTTGGCAAAGGCAAATAAATGTCAATAGTATTCAACAAGTATTCGAAGAAAATTTAAGTTTAGTACTTAAAAGCAATATTACTTGTCTTGGTTGTGGAAGAACAGATGCAGAAGTACATGCAAGTCAATACTTTTTTCATCTAGATGTACAGGAAAAGTGGAATTTCGATTTACTTTCACGTTTAAATATAATGTTACCCAGAGATATCAGCGTTTTTGATATTATTGAAGTAGAAGAAAATTCACATGCACAATTTGATGCAATAAGCAGAACATACGATTATTTTATTCATACTTATAAAGATCCATTTCTGAATGTGCTTTCTGCACTTTATATAGAAAGAAATTTAGATTTAAATAAAATGCAAATTGCTGCAAATATTCTTAAAAAACACAATGATTTCAGAGCTTTTTGTTTAACTCCTGACAAAGGTTCTACTACAATTTGCAATATAACTGATGCGAATTTATTTTGCGATAATAATGGAGATAAAATAAGATTACAATTTACTTCTAACCGATTTTTAAGAGGAATGGTAAGAATTATTGTTAGAATGTTACTAGAAATAGGCAAAGGCAAATTAAGTATAAATGAGTTTGAAAATTATCTCATATCAAAAGAAATTGAGACAGAACAAAAACTTGCATTTCCTCAAGGGTTATATCTTTCAAAGGTAACTTATACTTTTTTAGATATAAAACCAAGAACTGAATTCGTTGCTTTAGCAAATAGTAATAACTGGATTGCTGTTTAGTTTTTCAGATTATCCTTTTTTGTCATCCAGAGTGAAGTTAAACGAAACGAAGGATCTAATATGTAATAATTTCTAGAATAGATCTTACGTCTGCCACAAAGGACGCTCTGAATTACCTTAGGGAATTCCTGAATTAATAAGTGAATTTATTATTATATTAGTGTCAAAAATAATATATGAAATCATACCGTAAAGAACTTTGGTTCGATATTAAAAGCCG
>CAIQJL010000288.1 GCA_903872185.1 uncultured Bacteroidota bacterium
TAAAAATATCTTTATATCTTTGAGTAAGACAATTCCCAGAAATATACAAAATAATACTGTTTGATACTCAAAATATTAAGAAAGTAAAATTTTAAACACCAATGAATTCAAGGTGTACAGGCCAAATAGGGAATTGCTGCTATTTCGCCTATTTTGTATATACATTGTTATGGGCTTTTTTTATTCCTTGTGATACAACATAGCTTACTAATACAATTGAAATAAATATTGTCATTGAAATGGTAATGAAACCAACATTTGGAAATTCAAATCCTTGCAACAGCCTAATATTTCGTAATAACTGTAAAAACCAACCAGTCAAACACAAGATGGTTAACATTAAAAACATATATGTCATTTTTACTTGTAACTGAAATTGAAACGAAGCGATTTCCTTATATACAAACTTCATACATGCTAATGATAAAAAAGTAATTCCAAGTAAAAACAAAATATTTAAAGCCATTTTTTTAACCATAGATATGTCCCAAATTCCCGAATCAGTATTTACATACATTAGTATTTGATAAGATAATTCTGTCAATATTTTAGAACTAAATAACAGTAAAACGATAACTAAACAAAATGCTATCTTTTCAACAAAAGACCTTTTCAAAAAGAGTTCGTATAACTTAATAAAGAAAATTGAACAAATTCGCCAGATAATGATCGATGTGTAAGCAAGAATTATCCATATTACGTCGATAATGGTAAAAATAATCTTGAACAGAATATTGGTCACAATTGTAAATGGCACAACTACTGAGCTAATCCATTCATCATTAATTGACTTTGATAAAGTAATTTGTGGAGCAATTATATGTCCAACATCTGGTAAATCTTCTGAGAATGCCTCTTTCAAGGCAATTGATACTATATACACAGAAAAAATAGCTGACACTAATAATCTTATATCAAGATATGAATGTACGTTAGTTAACAAAGCAATCGGATAAACTGCATACTCATAAAAATTCAAGCCGATAGTAATTAATAATCCAGAAACCAGCCAAAAAGTTGTTAGGAATTCACCAAATTTATTAATCTCGCCCCATTCTTTTTCTGATTTCCATCTGAATATCTCAATTGTCCAAACAACAATTGAAAATGCTAAAAGAATAGTATTGATTTTTCCGTTTGCAGATATTAAGTGTTTTGATGAGTTCATTAATAGCAATGGAAGGGTGAACAATCCTAATTGAAATGAAGATTTTAATATTTGCATAATTTCTAGTCTATCGTTTTTATCTTTCTGCAATGGAAAACCAAATGATAAAAAACTTATAAAGAAGAATACAACACATAAGAAGGTTACTAGAAATGCTATATTATACTCTCCAAGTATTTGATTTTTATTTAAAATCGCTACACCTGAAAAGAGTAACACAAGAAATACGATAAAGACAGAACCGAATGGGATTCTTTTTCCTGATACTTTTATCTTATTATTCATTTGTCAATATATTTTAAGTTTGGTTCTTAGGTAAGTCTTTTTCAAAATTGTCCATAACGTTTTGGCGGTATGAAACGTTGGGGATTGCAGAGTACTTTTCTGTCCAGTTACACCAAACTTGATGCGTGGTAGAATGTTTGAATAACCACTTAAACCCCAATGTTTTATACCGCATGTTGTAGCCAGTTATTTTTTAGGAACACTATTCCAAATTGTATTTTGAATGATTTCTTCCTCACGTTGTAATGTTATTTTTTCTCTATCTCTTACATTAAATGTTTCTCTATTAATCTCTAATTTGCTAAAATCATCAATCTGTTTTTCAAGAATAATTTTGTCATAATATAGTGTCATGAGATTAAGATAATTCAGCTTTTTGTCATCTGCTCCTTCTCTCTTAATTTCATCTTTCCAGATTATCTTTATCCAAAATTCCAGGTCATCTTTGTCACTAAGTTCCAGTTCCCCAATTTTTTTGTTAAAACTTTGGGCATATTTATTAATTGTTAAAGATATAGATGGCCCAGCTGATGTTCCAAGGTCTCTGAAATTAGTCCAGTCCAAAGATATCCCAAGTAGGTTTTTTACAATATCAACACAATGTTTAACTGTCAATTCTGGTGAAAATGGAAACTCCAAAACCAACGGTGTCCTATTATTTTTTACTTTTAATTTAAAATCAGAATTTCTAATTTTATCTCCATATTCCTGAACATACTTATCGTAATATCTTGCCTTTACAAATGCTTCTATTACTTCTTGTTCTGAAAAAAGGAGTCGATAGTCTAAACGATGTTTTACTATTTCAAAATGTCTTTCGCACAAATCACTCCAGAATTCTGCTTCCCAGAATTTTACCCTTGAAATATTCAAACCCAAAATTTTTGCTTCTTCTAAGATATTCACAGTCGCATTACCAGTATAGGAAGCATTTGTTGCAAAGTAATATTTATCCCATTTTAAAATATCAATAACTCCAAAAGCTGTTCGCAAAGAATCAACACTTGAATTATGAGAAAGTGAACCACTAGCCCCCCTTTCATCACTTTTACATTGAATTGCAAGTAGATTACTATTTTGCAATAAAATATCAATCCCTTTATCAGGTGCAGCAAGTTTTCTTAATTCTCCATTCGGATATTCTTCCTTAAGAAGGTCAAAGCACAATGATTCCCATGCTTCACCAAAATTTGAATCAGGATGCAAAATCTTTAAAAAATGTGTCGAAAAACTATATTTCATTATGTTAAGCTTTAAGTTGATTTCGTCAGTCTGTATAATTGGCTACAACGGACGGAACTATATGAATTTGCCGACTGCGGGCGGTTTTCCTGTCGAGCCGCACCGCCGCTGTTGCGGGCTACACAGCTTGTTGGCAGCACGGAAACGGCAATTGACATATAGTTTTTGTTAGCAGTAGTTGTTCCTTTTTTTGTCATAAATTCAATTTTTCGATTCTGGCTTGTAACCATTCTCGTAGTTCAGTTGTATAATCATTCCAAATTGCCGATTGAGATAATTTTTCTACTACTCTTGTTAGTCCGATTGTTTTGTCGTGATAGCCAAGTAAGCCAATCACTTGATTTATATAATCATGTTTGTCTGCAACGGCATTAATTTGTGTTGCTATATTTACAATTTCTGAATTGTCATTTATTTCTCTGATGTTCCGATTGATGAATTGCTCGGGAGTTTCAACAGTATTAATAATGAATTGTTTTATACAACTAAGTGTAGCAGTTCTGTTTGCTAAAGCGTGTTGTTCAGTGCCAGAAAAATATTTTTCCATTTGAGTCATTTTCTCAGCAGGTAGTTTATATCTGTCACCATCCAATAAAATTAGGATATTGGATAAATCTTCTCCTTTTAAATAAAGTCCGGTTGCTAATGAAAATCCATTATCAATTGCGCTAAATCTTTTTATTGAGCAATGTCTTCTAATGTTTAGGTCTTCAATTACTTTATGCGCAATAAGCTCGGATAAGTCATCTTCAACAAATACATCTAACGTCGCAATTTGCTGTCCTGTTAATCTGCTAATACAATCAGGATTAGTATGATTAAAGCAAATTGTTTTTTGGGATGTCTGGTGAATATGTCTGATATTTATGTCCTTTCGCTTTGTAAGTTCTTCTCGGTGGCTTGTAAAGATGATTTGTAGGTTTTTTACACTGGCTCTGTCGATTAGAATATTTATTAACCTGTTTAATGCATCTGTGTGTAATGTTAAATCTAATTCGTCAATGATTATCAAAGAATGTTTTTCAGCACGAAATACAGTATTGAGAATTTTGAATACTCTTTGTTCTCCCGCTCCCATTGCCAATGACGAATATGATACATTGTTATGTTTGACTCCAAAGTATGTTTTGTTGCGTGGAGGATAAGGATGGTTATTATATTCTGAGTATTGACGATTTAATACAATTTCTGCATTAGCTTTAATTTCGTTTGAAATAGGATCATTTAAGTTGACCGTTTGAAATCGAATTATACTTTCAGACTTTTCAATCTCAATCTCAGGAACACTTGTATTTATTCCAATGAAATAAAAATCTCTTTCAGGCCTGTTTTCATAACGAGGTTTCCACCTGTCGGTTTTAATATATTTTCTCGGAATATTATTTGATTCATTCTGTTCTTGTCTAAAAGAATGTGTTATCTCAAAATTACTTCCAATATATTTCGTGTGATTTGTATGCGTAAAATATTGACTAAACTTATAATTCGGCCTATCTGGATCTCTATCTGAGGGTTTAAAGAGGCTTAATATTGAATATATAATTGATGATTTACCGCTACCATTAACACCAAAAATACCTGTCACATTGTGAGGTTCTAATTCTAAAGGAAAGTCACGAAGATTTTTTAATTCTCCGTAGTATACTTTATGTAGTCTTTGCTGTCTTACTGCCATATTTATTTTATTTGCTGTCTTTTTACAATTACTACTAACTCCTTTATCTATGCACCATATCCCACCAAAAGGTGTATAAAGCCAGCTATTCTGGAATGCTTTATACACCTTTCAGGTGCATAATATTTTTTACAAATTTTGTCAAAGGGACTGGATATTTTCAGTAAACTCTGTTCGCATACGTGGGTATAGATAGTTCTTGTATGTAACGTAAATCCGTTCCTGCTTCCAGTAAATGAGTTACATAAGAGTGCCGCAAACAATAAAGCGTTACTGGTTTTTTGATTTTGGCATGATCGAGTGCATGTTTTAATACTTTTTGCAAGCTGGTGCCAACTTTTTAAGCTGTAAAGTACAGATATATTTCAAAATATTTATCTTTAATTATTCGCCATAAAAGTTGCTCTGGATTTTGATGGTGGCA
>CAIQJL010000289.1 GCA_903872185.1 uncultured Bacteroidota bacterium
AAAATGAAAAAAATAGCAATTCCAGTAACAGCAAACAACGAAGTAGATGGTCATTTCGGACATTGTGAATTTTATAATGTTTATACAATTTCAGATAAAAATGAAATAGTTGATGTGAAAACAATTAAATCAGAACAAGGATGTGGCTGTAAATCAAATATTGCAACTGTCCTAGCAGAGCAAGGGGTGACCGTAATGCTTGCAGGTGGAATCGGTGAAGGTGCAATTAATGTTTTAAACCATTCGGGGATTCAAGTTATTCGGGGTTGTTCTGGGAACCTTAACGATATTTTAAACAAATATATTTCTGGTCAAATAACAGATAGCGGAAAAAGTTGTAAAGAACATGAAGAACATCATAAAGAAGGACATCACCACCAATGTAATCACTAATAATTTCAGTAATGAAAATAGTAACGCTTGTAGAAAATAACTCTATCTCTGATAAACTTAAAACAGAGGAAGGTTTATCGTTATATATTGAAGTCGATAATCATAAAATTCTATTTGGTACAGGTAAAACTGATTTATTTATTAAAAATGCCGAAGAATTAAAAATTGATTTAACCGAAGTTGATACTGTCGTTATTTCAAATGGAAATTACGACCAAATTGGTGGATTAATTTATTTTTTGAAATTAAATCAAAAGGCTAAAGTCTTTTTAAAAAAAGAAATATTTGATTTTTATAATTTGTCGATTAAACAAGAAGCAAAAATTGAAATAGAATACTTGTCAGCCTTACTTGATTATAATGATAGATTTGTGTTTCTTAGAAATGCTTGTACTATGTTAGGTAATTTAGTTTTTATTACAAATTTTGATAAAAACTACAAACTTTCAAAAACAAATTTATTGTTAAATAATAAGACTAAAAACAGTATATCGATAGATGATTTTCAACATGAATTAATATTTTCAATAAAAACTGAAAAAGGATTAACCATATTTAGTGGTTGTTCTCATAAAAATATTTTGAACGTTGTTTCAACTGTTCAGAGATTTTTGCCTGCATTGAATATTAATAATGTTATTGGTGGATTTAATTTGTCTGATAATTTAAATTGTTTTCAGTTAGTATCTAATAAAAGAGCTTTATATATAGGAAAAGAACTAAATAGAATATTGCCTAAAACAAATTATTATACAGGTTATTGTACTGGAGATTTTTCATTTAATACTTTGTCAGATGTTTTGGAAAGTAAATTAAATAAAATTGAAGTAGGTCATAAAATGGTAATATTATAAAATGGACGAAATTAAATTTAAACCAATTGGTACAATCCATACCCCTTTTAACACAATTGAAAATATTCCTATTCAAAATATTGGGGCAAAAGGAGTAAGGGGAACTATAGAAATATTGAAGGAATTTGTTCCAGGTTTAAAAGATTTAAATGGTTTCTCACATATCATATTAATTTATCATTTACATAAAGTAAATCATTCAAAATTATTAGTAAAACCATTTCTAGATACAGTAGAACGGGGGATTTTTTCAACACGTTCACCAGTTCACCCAAATCCAATTGGTATGACTGTTGTTAAATTATTGGAAATAAAAGATGATTTAATAATTATAGAAGATTTAGACATATTAGATGGAACACCTTTGCTTGATATAAAGCCATGTTTGCCATTAATTGATGATATTAAAGACCTCCGTATAGGTTGGCTTACTGGCAAGTTAGAACAGTTTGAAACAAAGAAGTCTGACAGCAGATTTATGGAATTTTAGTAATGTTTAAAATAAAATTAATGACATGAAGAAAATTGCAGTTCCTGTTACAAGACTTAACCAAATTAATGGACATTTCGGACATTGCGAATTTTATAATGTATATACTGTATCTGACCAAAACATAATATTGGAAATAAAAGCAATGATGCCAGAAAAAGGCTGTAATTGTAAGTCAAATATTTCAAGTGTGTTATTAGAGCAAGGTGTTACAGTAATGCTTGCAGGTGGTATTGGCTGTGATGCATTTAATATTCTTAATAGTGTAGGTATACAAGTTGTACGTGGATGCTATGGGAATTCAACTGAAGTTGTTGTGCTATATTTAGCTGGCAAAATTAGCGATAGTGGTGAAAATTGTGCACAACACAAGCAATATAATGGAGAAGGTGGTCATGTCTATAATCATTAAGATTATTGGGTAGGCTAAAGTGAATTTTAAAGGATGTTTTAAATTTCTTTTATTTAACGGATTCCAGTTTTTTATTTTCTATTTTATCTATTTATATTTGACTTTATTTTAAAGAGTGATTAATGATAATTGATGAAAAGAACGCTTAAAAATATTATTTCTTTTTTGTTCTTATTGTGTTTTTTATTTCCTTTGGTAGTAAAGCTTGAACACCATCATGAACATTTTTTAAATAAAGTAAAGAGCGAAAATCAGTCTTCTGTTTTAAATGAGAATTGTTTTGTTTGTAATTTTGAATTTTCAGTTTTTTCAACAGATATTGAAAATGTTAATTTACAAATTGAAAAACCTGTAGCTAATTACTGTAATAATTACAGTTCGATATTTGCTTTAAATCATTCGCAATCCTCTGAACTACTGCGTGGCCCTCCTGTTTTTGCAAAAAGTATATAAACATCTCCTGTGGATGTAAAACAACTTATTTGTAAACCCGAAAATTTTTAAAATGATTAAAACATTATTTTTAATGTTTGGAATAATAATATTTATTTCAAACACTTCTTTAGCAAAATTAAATTTAACAAATAACAAAGCAACTTTATCAGGAAAAGTTACTGATAAGAAAACGGGTGATGCTATTCCCGGAGTAAGTATTTATTTGCCCGATTTAAAAACTGGAACTATAAGTGACGCCAAAGGAAATTATAAAATAGATAATCTTCCAAAAGTTAAAGTTTTAGTACAAGTAACTTTTATAGGTTATAAATTAATAGCCGAAAACATTGATTTATCAACAACGTACACAAAAGATTTTATTATGGAGGAATCAGTTGTTGAGTTAAACGAAATAGTGTTAACAGGTTTATCGAAAGGAGCAGAAATAAATAGAACTCCTTCACCAATAGCTACAATTCCTTCTATTCAGCTTTTGCAAAATTCTTCAACAAATATTATCGATGCTATTGCTATGAAACCAGGAGTTTCACAGGTTACAACTGGTTCGGGAATTTCAAAACCAGTGATTCGTGGTTTAGGTTTTAACAGAGTAGTAACTGTCAATGACGGCATAAGACAAGAGGGGCAACAATGGGGCGATGAACATGGAATTGAAATCGATGAATATTCTGTAAGCAAAGTAGAAATATTAAAAGGTCCTGCAAGTTTATCATACGGTTCAGATGCTATGGCAGGAGTTATAAATCTGATATCTGCGCCTACTCTGCCTGATGGAAAAATAATGGGTAATATTTTAGCAAATTATCAAACCAATAATGGCTTAATAGGTTATTCCGCAAATATTGAAGGGAATAAAAAAGGATTTATTTGGAATATTCGTTATAGTAATAAAATAGCACATTCATATCAGAATAAATATGATGGCTACGTTTTAAACTCAGGATATAAAGAAAAAACAATAAGCGGAATTATTGGCTTAAACAAATCATGGGGATATTCTCACCTGCATTTTAGTGCATATAATATTATGCCTGGTATTGTTGAAGGGATGCGTGATAGTCTCACTGGGGAATTTGTAAAACCAATTGCATTAAATGATTCAACCGAAGATTTTTCAATTGCTACAAGAAATGACTTTAAATCCTATAAGCCTTTAACCCCTTATCAGAAAGTTCATCACTATAAAGCTGTTTTAAATAATAGTTTTGTAGTTGGTAATGGAAGTTTAAAATCAACCATTGGTTGGCAGCAAAATCAACGACAAGAGTATGGAGATATACTTAATCAAAATCATTTTGGACTTTACTTTCTTTTAAACTCTATAAATTTTGATGTGAGATATGTTTTACCTGAAAAAAACAATCTTAATATTTCTTTTGGTACAAATGGGATGGAACAAATATCACAAAATATGGGAACTGAATTTTTAGTGCCGGAATACAATCTTTTTGATATAGGTGCCTTTGTTATACTTAAAAAATCATTAGGTAAATTGGATATTAGCGGTGGTTTACGATATGATTCTCGTTCAGAACATGGAAAAGATTTATATCTTAATCAAGATGGAATAAAAATAAATGAGCCCACTATAAATTCATACCATCAATTTACTGCATTTAATTCAATTTTTTCTGGAGTTTCCGGAAGTTTAGGAGCCACTTATCAGTTTTCAGAAAGAGTTTTTACAAAATTAAATGTATCGCGTGGATTTCGCGCACCTAGCATTGGAGAAGCCGGATCAAATGGTGTGCATGATGGAACAATTCGCTACGAAATAGGTGATTCCAAACTTAAAGCTGAAAATAGTTTGCAATTGGATTATGCAATAGGATTAAATTCAAAACATATTTCAGTAGAGGTTGATTTATTTAACAATAACATCCAACATTTTATTTTCTCTCGTAAACTTGAAAGTGCTTTAGGTGGCGATTCACTGAACCAAGGATATAGCACATTCAAGTTTGTGTCAGGAGATGCAAATTTATTAGGTGGCGAAACATCTGTGGATGTTCATATGTTAGATTGGTTACATTTTGAAAATTCTTTTTCAATTGTTCAATCAACGCAGAAAAATCAACCTGATTCAACAAAATATTTACCATTTACACCTGCATCTAAATTAAGTTCTGAACTTAAAGCCATAAAAAAGAAGCTAGGAAATAATATAGTCAATGCATACGTTAAAATTGAAATGGATAATTATTTCGCTCAAAATAAATTTTATTCAGCTTATAAAACAGAAACTAAAACCTCAGGTTATATGCTTTTGAATTTGGGAATAGGGGCAGATATAACCTCCAAAAACAAAACATTATTTTCGCTTTATATTAATGTAGATAATTTAACCGATATTGCCTATCAAAGCCATTTGAGTCGTTTAAAATATGAATCTGTAAATAATGCTACAGGACGTATAGGAGTGTTTAACATGGGAAGAAATGTCAGTTTTAAGATTATTGTTCCTATTGATTTCAAAAAATAGTAAACAACTATAAACAGCTCATAAACATTCAAAAAGCATCGGAATAATTAAGATTACATAAATCAATTCCTATTAATCATTAGCTTTACAAAAAATTAAGGTGTTGAAAATATTCGAATTATATTTATTGATTAAATTCGTAAATTAGATAAAAACTTTAAGGGAATGGATTTATTCAATTTCTATCAACAAAGAGTTTCTCAACTTAATGATAAAGAAAAGGAATGTATAAGCAAAGAACAGAAACTTCCTTTGTTCCGTTTATTCATTGCGATTATAGGTATTGCTTCTTTCTATTTTCTTTTTAAATTAAGTATAGTTATAGCAATTATTGTATTACTTGTTATACTAATTGTTTTTTTCATCACAATCAGAATTGACAAACAAAATTCTGATAAACGAAAGGAGTTTCAATTACTAAAACTTCTAAATGAAAATGAAATTAAATATCTAAATGGGATATATGATTTTTTTGATGATGGGAATAGGTATAAGAGTGAAATCCACCCTTATTCAAATGATCTGGATGTTTTTGGTGATTCTTCATTATTTCAATCTATAAATAGAACTACTTTATCTAAAAGTGGTGATATTCTCGCTAGTTGGTTACTTTTTCCGGCAAATAGTCTTGATATACAGGATAGAAATGAAGCGGTAATCGAATTAAGTAAAAACATTGACTGGAGACAGAAAATATTTATTGCTGGTTATTCATTAAAAAAGAATGATAATTCATTAAATAACTTAATAGAATGGGTTATTGGAAAAGGAGAAATATATTTTAAAAAGAATTTTATTTTGTTTTGTTATATTTTATCTGGAATAACCTTAATTTCAATTGTATTATCCTTTATATTTTCAATTTCCTATATTCCAACTTTTCTAATATTTCTTCATCTAATTATTATATGGAAATCAAAAAATATTGTAAAAAAAGCTCATCGGGAGGTAACCAACAATGCTGATATTTTAGAAACTTATGCTGATATTTTATATAAAATAGAAAATGAAAAATTTTCATCTGGAAAGCTCGAAAAATTGCAAGAACTATTAAAATCAGATCATCATTTTGCATCAAAACAAATTAAAAAATTGTCTGGCATAGTTAGTAGTTTCGATCTGCGGTATAATGTTATAGCTCATCCCTTTTTAAATACGTTACTTTTCTGGGATATTCATCAGGTTTATAA
Organism: uncultured Bacteroidota bacterium; assembly: GCA_903872185.1. Lineage (GTDB taxonomy): Bacteria > Bacteroidota > Bacteroidia > Bacteroidales > GWA2-32-17 > GWA2-32-17. The sequence continues at coordinate 6,278 of CAIQJL010000289.1, forward strand.
ACTTGAGAAATGGAAAATTGCAAATATAGGCATAGAACAATGGTTCCATAGTGTTGGTGAATTTGAAGCATTGTCGAGTTTTGCTAATTTATATTTCAATAATCCAAATTGGTGTTTCCCTAAAATTAGCGAAAAGCATTTTTCCTTTGATGCTAAAAAATTAGGACATCCTTTAATTGTAGCAAAAGATAGAGTTTGTAATAATTTATCCATAAACGGTACTGGGAAAATTTTACTTATTAGTGGTTCAAATATGTCAGGGAAAAGTACCTTTCTTAGAACAATAGGTGTGAATTTTATTCTTGCCATGGCTGGGTCTTGTGTTTGTGCCAGCGAATATGTTTTTTCTCCGGTGCGTATTTTATCGAGCATGAGAATTAGTGATTCATTAAAAGATAATACTTCAACTTTTTTTGCTGAATTAAAAAAACTTGAATTAATAATTAAGGAGGTGGACAAAAAAGAGAAGGTATTTATTTTGTTAGATGAGATTTTAAGGGGAACAAATTCCATCGATAGGCATATTGGTTCCACTGCATTAATTAAACAATTCATCTTAAAAGAAACAGTTGGTTTGATTGCAACTCATGATTTGGCATTAACAGAGATGAGTCAGGAATTTCCTGCAAATATTGAAAACTATAATTTTAATATTAAGATTAACAATGAGGACTTATATTTTGATTATTTGCTAAATAAAGGTGTTTGCACAAGCCTTAATGCTTCAATATTAATGAAGAAAATCGGCATAAATATTTAATTCAATTGTGGAAAAAAGTTTTATGGAAAAATAGAAATTAATGTTACTATTTGATAAAACAAATAACAAAGCAACAATAATTATAACATAATAAATATGAAAACAGTTGAAGACAAGAGTGAAAAAGGGATTATGAGTAATCCATTACAAAAACAAGATTCCAGAGAACATTTAGCAAATGAACGCACTCTTTTAGCATGGATACGTACAAGTATTGCTATTATGGCTTTCGGTTTTGTGGTTGTGAAATTCTCACTGTTTATTAAGCAGATTTCTCTTTTACTGAATAAAAATATAAACATTCATCAACATGGGTATTCTTCAGTAATAGGTATCTTGTTTGTAGCGGTAGGTGCAATAATACTAATACTGTCTTATTTGAAATTTAAACGGACGCAGAAGCAACTTAATAATGAAAATTTTAAATCATCATCTACATTAGTACTCTCACTTACAATAATTATTTTCGTTTTAAGTATTTTACTTATATTGTATTTAATAGAAAATGTAAGTAGTTTTTAAAACGGAGTTGTTATCAACATTTAAATTAAAAAGGATTTTAGCCCTTTTTGCTTATCTCTTGAAGTAGATTTTTGTTCAAAATAATAATGTTTTTTTCTTCTAATTTTATAATTCCATCTTTTTCAAAACTTTTCAGAATTTTAACTGCACTTTCTGTAGTAGTGCCAGCAAAGTCAGCAATGTCTTTTCTTGCTAATAATGGGAATATAGATGACTCATTATAAACTTCCTTTTCAAGATATAAAAGTGCTTCAGCAATACGACCATTAATTTGCTTGTACATAAGATTGCTTATAGTATCAAAAAGCACTGTG
>CAIQJL010000290.1 GCA_903872185.1 uncultured Bacteroidota bacterium
ACTGAAATTTTAGTTAGAATTTCAATCGATAACTGATTAATTAACTCTGAAAGCTCCATCGATGATTCTGGAATGTATTCTTTAGTTTCAAAAGTTTCTGTGCTTTGTTTTTCAAGCTCTTTATGTTTAAGTTTTGATTTATAAAGTAAAAAACAAATAACAAATAACATAAAGACTAATCCGTATATTCCACCAAAATAAAGAATTGTTAAAATAATTGCAGCAACAATAAAGGCAATAAATGCAGTAAAAAACCATCCGCTAACAACAGTCAATACGCCAGTTACCCTAAACACTGCAGACTCTCTTCCCCATGCACCATCTGCTAAAGAAGTTCCCATTACAACCATAAAAGTAACATAGGTAGTTGACAATGGAAGTTTTAAGGAAGTGGCTGAAGCAATTAAGATGCTTGCAACAACAAGATTTACCGAAGCTCTAATGAGATCAAATGAAACAGGTAAACTTTCATCTGATTTATGTTTAACATTTTCGAATCTTCTTTTAAGTAAATTCCAAAATTGTTTTGGCAAAATCTTTTCAAGATTTTTTTCAAAAGAAACTGCACTCTGAACTATTGTTCTGGCGATATATGAAGAACCCCAACGCTCATCTCCTTCATCCTGACGGCTTAATTCTAAGGTCGTTTTAACTACTGTTCGAGTTTTTCTGGAAATAAATATTGTAATTACCATTATTAATCCAGCAATTAGCAAAATAAAAACATCAGCAGGAATATCAGCTGTTAGCGCTTGCATGTTATATGCATCTGGAGAAGTACCCGAGGCTTGCCATAATTGAAAAGATTTTAATCCTGCTAAGGGAGCTCCAATAAAATTCACTAAATCATTTCCAGCAAAACTTAGAGCCAATCCGAAAGTTCCTGCAAATACTACTAATTTAAAAACATTTAGTTTAAATAATAAATGGAATAACTGTAACAATAAAGATAAAATCGCAAAAGAAATTAACGCAATAATCCAAGTATGATCTAAAATCCATAATTTATCGGCTTTTGTAATGATTGAAGAATCACCTAATCCTTTCAAAACAATAAACAATAAAATTGCAGTTAATGCAACACCGCCAAATAATCCAGAAGTTAACTTTACTTTTTTCTGATAGTTAAAAGTAAAAATTAGTCGAGTAAGATATTGAATAATAACACCTGCAATAAATGCAACAATTATTGAAATAATAATACCAGAAATAATAGCAAGTGCTTTTTCGGTATTAATATAATTACCTAAATCTGAAATAGAGCCATGAATTTTCGCAATTTTAATAATAGAAGCTGCCACTGAACTTCCCAATAACCCAAAAACCAATGAAACGGTTGTTGAAGTAGGTAATCCAAAGGTATTAAAGAAATCAAGCAAAAGAACATCTGCGAGCATTACAGCTAAAAAGATCAAAATTATTTCTGAAAACATAAACTGTTCTGGATGAAAAATTCCTTTACGAGCAACCTCCATCATTCCGCCCGAAAAAACAGCACCTACAATAATTCCAATTGCGGCAATTATCATTATTACTCTAAATGAACCTGCACGCGAACCTATTGCCGGACCTAAGAAATTAACCGCATCATTTGATACACCAACCATTAAATCAGCAACTGCAAGTATTCCAAGAAGAATAATTATAGCTAAATAATACCACTCCATTAAGATTCTTTTTTACAATATTAAAGTATTAATACTAAATTATGTAATATTTGTATGTTAAGTAATTGTTAAGTTTAAAAAATGCAGTTAAAAAATAAGTGTTTAAATAATAAAGCATTACAGATTAAAGTGAAAGTATTTACTCTGGATTACTTAATCTTTTAATATTTTTGTAATAAATAATAATATAAACTAGCCATACAGCAAAATAATAAAAAAGAAATATAAATATGGTCAAAAATATTTTAGCTGTATATTATTCTCAGTCTGGACAATTAAAAACCATTGTCGAAAATTTTACCTTGCCATTTATTGAAAAAGATTGCAACGTAGAGTTTTTGGAAATCAAACTCAAAAATGATTTCCCATTTCCTTGGTCAGGCAAACATTTCTTTGATGCAATGCCAGAGAGTGTTATGGGAATTCCTGCAGAAATATACGAGCCGATTTTTAATAGAGAATCATATGATTTAATTGTTTTCGCATATCAGCCTTGGTATTTGTCGCCAAGCATTCCAGCTGTTTCAATGTTAAAAAACGAAGGATTTAAAAAGAGACTCAAAAACACTCCCGTAATTACTTTAATTGGTTCGCGGAATATGTGGGTTATGGCTCAGGATGAAATAAAAATACTTTTAAAAGATGCAGGTGCAAAACTTGTTGGAAATATAGTGCTGCGAGATAAACATCAAAATTTAATAAGTGCAATTACTGTTCAGTATTGGATGTTTACCGGGAAAAAAGATAAATGGCTTGGCATTTTTCCAAAACCTGGAATATCAGAAAATGATATTTGTTCAGCTAAATCTATTGGAAGTTTAGTTTTAGAATCATTTTTGAAAAACAATTTTGATGATCTTCAAAATAAATTAATAATAACTAAGGCGGTTGAAATACATTCAGATATACTATTTATTGAATCTCGTGGTCATATGATGTTTGAAATATGGGCTAAAGCCATTCTAAAGAAAAAAAACCGGACATTATGGATTCATCTTTTTAAATATTATTTAATTATA
>CAIQJL010000291.1 GCA_903872185.1 uncultured Bacteroidota bacterium
AATACTAATATTATAAGAGTATGGGATAATACAACTTCAACTTATGTTTATAATTCATTGACTCCAGCTGGAACTCATGTTATTATACCCCTAACATCATATACTGGTGTAGTTAAAATAGGATTCTATGGAGAATCTACTTTATCAAATGCTGACAATGATCTTTTTATTGATAATGTAAAAATTATTCAACAACCTTCATGTCCTCAACCAATGGCTTTAACAGCTACTGGAATAACTTCAAACTCAGCAATTTTAAATTGGACAAATGGTAACACAGAAACCTCATGGGATATTCAATATGGTTCTATAGGATTTGCTTTAGGTACAGGTACTATTATAAATAATATAATCACTAAACCATATTCACTAACCGGTTTGACACCAAATACAAATTACAGTTATTATGTAGAGGCACAATGTAGCCCAACAGATTCTAGTGTATGGACAGGTCCTTATAGCTTCTGGACAAATTGTGTTGCTGCAAATATTCCATATAGCCAGGATCTTGAGTCAGTTACAGTTCCTGCTATACCTAATTGTACAAGCATACAAAATGCTGGTACAGGTAATAATTGGGTAACAGTAAGCAATCCGGGATATGGATTTACAACTAAAACCTTACGTTACACCTATAATGGTTCCAACGCTGCAAACGCATGGTTTTATTCACAAGGAATAAATTTAATAGGAGGAACTTCATATCGTCTAACCTTTAAATATGGAAGCGGTTCTACTTCATATATTGAAAAACTAAAAGTTGCTTATGGTACATCGGCAATTAATACATCAATGACTTCTAGTTTGCTTGATTTTCCAGCTATAAACCAAATTACTCCTCAAAATGCATTGGTAAATTTCACACCTGCAACAAGTGGCATTTATTATTTTGGTTTTAATGCTTATTCAGCAGCAAACCAATTTTATTTAATGGTTGATGATATTTTTATCGAATTAACTCCAACCTGCGAAAAACCAACAGCATTATCAGCAAATAACAATACAGCAACATCTGCTAACCTAACATGGACAAATGGAGGAACTGAAACTGCATGGGATATTCAATATGGAATAACAGGATTTACTTTAGGAACAGGTACAATTATTAATAATGTTATTACCAAACCTTATTTACTAACTGGATTAACAGCATCTACAACTTATCAGTATTATGTTTTAGCACAATGTAATGGCACAGATTCAAGTTTATGGGCTGGTCCATTTGCGTTTGCTACTAGTCAGGTTCCTGCTACATTACCATATGTTAACAATTTTGAATCTGGATTAAACGGAGCAACTCTTGTAAATGGCACACAAACAAATAAATGGGCAGTAGGAACAGCCACAGCTCATAATGGAACTAACTCTGCATACATTTCTATGGATAATGGTGTAACAAATGACTATAATATTAATTTAACATCAGTAGCTCACTTATATCGCGATATTACTTTTACAACAGGAACATTACCTTACAAATTAGAATTCTGGTGGAAAGGAGTTGCAGAATCATGTTGCGATTATTTGCAAGTATTTATGGTTCCTACTTCTACTAATACTATTGAAGGAATTCAGTTAACAGCAACCCAACTTGGAGTAAATTATAATAGTCAAGCAACATGGCAATTTGTTAGCATTTCATTGCCTGATACTTTATCTGGTAAAACAAAGAGAATTGTTTTCACATGGAAAAATGATGGTTCAATTGGGCCAACTCCACCTGCAGCAATAGATGATATTAACATATATCAACTTACATGCCCACAACCTACTGTATTAAATGTTACAAATTTACTTGATGTCTCTGCAACTTTAGGCTGGACAGCTGGAAGTACCGAGACTAGCTGGGATGTTCAATACGGACCAACAGGTTTTGCTCTTGGTACTGGCACTATTGTAAATAATGTTACAAATCCATACAATGTTTCTGGACTTACAGCTAATACTGCATATCAATTTTATGTTTTAGGCCAATGTTCTCCCACAGATTCAAGCGTTTGGGCTGGTCCTTTCACATTCACTACACCGTTAAATATTTGTAGTGGCACTCCTGTCGCAGGAACTGTAAATAGTTCTTTAACCTCGGTTTGCAGTAGTGTAAACTTTAATTTATGGTTAACAGGAGCAACAATAATAGGAGGAACGGCATATCAATGGCAGTCATCAACTAATGGCACAATCTATTCAAATATTGTAGGTGCTACAAATGATACTATTACACTTACTCAATCAGTGGCAACATATTATCAATGTATTGTAACCTGTGTTGCGAGTGGATTATCATCAACTACAGCCCCTATTCAGGTAAATTTAAATCCATTCTCAAGTTGTTATTGCACATCAAATCCAACATATACTGCTGACGAAGAAATATTAAATGTAACAACAGGTACTTTAAATAATTCATCAACTTGTGCAACCACTGGTGGAGCAGGTTCAATATTAAATGAG
>CAIQJL010000292.1 GCA_903872185.1 uncultured Bacteroidota bacterium
AAATTATTTTAATATTTATTATTGCTGTACTTGCATTCCCAGTTATAAAAACAAATGGTCAAAACATAATTATTTTACATAATAAATTTGGTAATAAAGATCAGGTTATTCGTTCGGGTATAAAAACAAAAATTGAAGTTGTAACTCTTGATGAAAAAATAATAAAAGGAAATCTAAAAGAAATTAAAGATAGTTCAATAGTAATTGATACTATAGAAGTTTCTGTAAGTCAGATAAAAGATGTTTATTATCATAATAAAAATGGTTGGAAAACTGCACATGGTATTGTTTTTTCAATTATGGGTTGTCAGTTTACCGCTGCATTATTGTTAATACAATTAACGACTGGTAGTGGATTTGATTTTAGTAGTGATAGTTCTGGTGGGCAAATTGTTATCCTTGGAATTGTGACAGGTATTTCTTCTGTTATTTACTATACTCTTATTCATAAAAAGAAATATGATATGATAAATAAATATGAATTAATAATTTTCGATACAAAGTAAAATTTTAAAACATAATAATATTGAAATTCATTAAAATAATCGCCTACATAACACATGTATACACGCTTGGCAAAACCTGTGCGGGCGGTGGCAACTTGACAATGGTAACAAAATATAAAAATATTTAACGGTCTGGCACTCCTCTAATATCTGCAGTTAGCTTCCTCCTCCGCAGCTGGCTAACCACTTAATATTCTCTATTTGCTTTATTAATAATATAAACAAGCGATTACCATTGTTTAAGTATTTTTAAATGATTTATGTGTAAAATATAATATTTATATCTATACATTTACATGAAAAAGACTAAGAATACATATAAATATCTCAATTGGGTTGTATTTGTTTGATGATATAATATGTATAGTGGAGTAATGCCAATACAAAAAAAAGACAAGAAGTTATAGGTATTTACTTTTATAGAATAATACATAAAGGCTAACAATTAAAAAAACATGAAAAATCTTACGAAAACAACTTTAGGAATACTAATTACCCTTCTAATATTTTCAATTTCGGTATTTATTGGTAAGATTGTGAAAATACCAATTGAATTTATACCATCAGCTTTTACTAATCAATTATTAATGATAATATTATCTGGGATTTCAATATTTTATTTTCAGTCAAAAGGTCTATTGAATTTTAGCATAAAACCAATTAAAATAAAGTTGATATTAAGGATTATTTTAACAGCTGTAATTGTATTTATAGCTGTTACTATTACAACAAGTATTGCAATTAAAATTATTTGTGGAGATATCCCAAAAGGACCTAATCCATTTATGAAATATACTCCATTACAATATTTTATTTTTCTTTCAATTATTGCACCCATAGTAGAGGAATGTTTGTTTCGTGGTTTTTTACTTAATATGTTGGAACCATTTAAAAGCAAAGGCATTAAATTATTTAGGATAAAACTTAATGTTTCAGTTTTAATAAGCGGGGTGTTATTTGGTATGGGACATTTACTTATTTTAACCACTGGCGCAGACCTTCCATTTGTATTTCGCATATTGTTTTTTACTACAATAGTTGGTATTATGAATGGTTATTTACAAGAAGAATATGAAAACAACACACTTGCTCCAATTATTGCTCATATTACCGTAAATACAATAGGATTTCTCATTTTGCTCTTGTCTTTATTATAGTTAAATAAATTAAATATGGAAACAAAATTTTCTAAAAACATAGCCAATTCCCTCAAAAATAAAAAAGCAATTTGGAGGTTGACAATGAAAAGTCGGATTAAAAGTAAATTTCTTTTTTTTGTAATACCAATAGTTTTAATAACATTGGGGTTGTATTTCTTTGGCAGCGAAAATCAATTTAATGAATTTCTTCCATTTCTAGCAGGTTCAATGTTTTTAATAACATTATACAATTTTAGAAAAACTGAAAAGGCAAACATTATAATTACAACTCAAAAAGAAGAATTAGATAAAAAAAATAAAATAATCGAAGAGAAAAACAAAGAAATAATTGATTCTATAACTTATGCTTTGCGAATACAACATGCAAAACTTCCTAAGAAAGAAGAAATTTATACTTCATTTCCTCAAAGTTTTATTCTCTTTAAACCCAAAGACATTGTAAGCGGAGATTTTTATTTTTTTCATAAAAACAATAATAATGTTATTCTTGCTGCTGCCGATTGTACAGGACATGGAGTGCCAGGTGCTTTTATGAGCTTGATAGGATCTGAAAGGTTAGATGATGCAGTTGGTTTTAATACTGACACTTCTGAAATATTAAAACATTTAAATATTGGAATCAAAAAATCATTACACCAATCAGAAAGCGATGAATCAACAAGAGATGGAATGGATATTGCGCTATGTTATATAGATATTGAAAAGCAAATATTAAAATTTGCAGGAGCAAACCGACCGCTTTGGATTATCCGAAAAGGACAGGCAGAAGTGGAAGAAATAAAAGCAACTAAAACTGCTATTGGTGGTTTAACAGAAGACAACCAACACTTCGAAACACACGAAAAACAATTAAGCCAAGGTGATACTTTTTACATTTTCTCTGACGGCTATGCTGACACATTTAGTAAACAAGACAAAAAATTAACAACTAAAAAATTTAAACAAATACTTATAGATATTCAAGCTCTGAAAATGCAGGAACAAGAGCAATATTTAGATGATTTTATCGAAAATTGGAAGTCAGGTGCAGAGCAAATTGATGATATCTTAGTAATAGGGGTACGACTATAATAGCAGTTTTTCAAGATAGACAATATATACAATCTCTAGTAATCAAAGAATAAACTAAACAGTATTATAAATAAAATTTATTCTATACAAATGAAAATATTAAATTTTATATGGTTATATCTTAAAGACTGGAAAAACTTATTAACTCATGCTATAATTGGAGTTACTATACTTTTGGTCGCAATATATTTGCCAGTAGAACCTGTGTATAGAATTTTAATTCTTTTTTTGGTTGTTGCTTTTAATATTATAAGAATGAGATTATCAAAAAATAAAAGCAAATTTAAAGAAGATAATTAAAAACTAAGTCTGTGGTTAGTGTCTTCAATAATCATATTTATGTTATTCATCATATTTGTTTTTTAATACAAATGTTGCCATTGTAAAAAAATAGGATTTAAGTCATTTCTGAATTGAAATACAACTTTTTTTTAATTGTGCCATTGTGGTCACAATTTGCATCAATAAATAATTTGACATTGATAACAAAATGTAAATTTTATAACGATTTGTTCTGCATGTAAGCAATTTCCAGTAAATCCAATGTTAAAGTGTTTGCAACAAGTCATGGGAAAAGCAACTATTTAAATCTAGTGTTTTCTCAACAATCATTAATTTGTGATATCCATAGGAATTATTTATAAAGATTTAGTTTTTCTTTACAAAAACTAGTGTTTTTGGTTTTTAAACATCAATCAAATTAAACAGTAATTATGTGTAAATTGTTAGATTTGATAAATAAAATATTGAAATTTACCCTTTGAATTCAATGTTTTTATTAAGTAATTATATACTATAAAAAATAAAAAAAAGGAAAAGTATATTTCCGCCAAATTTAAATAAGAGTAATTTAAGTATCTAATGTTAAATTATTTCCGGAAGCAAAATTTTCCTAAACTTGACAATCTGATTGATTACGAGTCTTATAATAATGTAGAAATACAGAAATTATATAAATCTGTTCCGCAAAATAACATAAATAATATGCGAAATTTTTTGCCAGAAGGAAATAATTATAACTTTAACAAATATATTGTCTTAGCAACACAGCGCACTGGCACCAATCTTATAGCAAATCTTTTAAAAAGTCATTCAAATATAGTATCATATTTTGAAATATTTGATAAGAAAAACTCTCAATTAGGAAAAGGCTTTAAACCATTTACCAATAATAATGTATATAAGCTATCAGTCAGATTTCCTATAGAGTTTCTTAATCAATATATTTTTCGGAACTATTCTGAAAAAATTGAAGCAGTTGGATTTAAATTAATGTATAATCAATTGTCAGAAAATAAAATTAATAAAATAATCAATTTTCAGGATAATTCTATTAATATTATACATTTAAAAAGAAAAAATAAGCTTAAGACATTAGTGTCTTATAAGCTTGCCGAAAAAAATAATAGCTTTAGTCAATTTCAGCATGACCAATTAAAAATAGAACCTGAAATCAGAAAAAATATTACAAGAAACACCACTCCATTTTCTATTAAAACTGTAAAATTATCTATAATTGAATGTGAAAATTATTTTAAACTAATTACTAGACAAGAAAAGATTTTCGATAAAATAATATCAAAGAACAATGTATTGCCTTTGTTTTATGAAGATATAGAAATGAATATGGAAAATGAAATTAAAAGGATTATTTCATTTTTAAATATTTCATATGAGAAATTAAGTTCTCTTACAATAAAACAAAATCCACAAACTTTAAGTCAAAGTATAGAAAATTATTCCGAATTAGCAGAACATTTCAAAAATACCAAATTGGCAATATATTTTGATGAATGAGTGTTTTTAATTTTAAACAGCCATTTTATACAATTTCATCAATTCAAGTGGCGTATTCATCCGATATAAAAAGTAAGCGAATCCATTTCTTACTTTAATATTTTCGATGTATTTAAAATCGGGAATAGTAATCTCTTTACCTACCTCGCCAGTTATTAAAGAAATTTCGCGAATAGTAGAAATGCCATTGTTCTTATATAAAGCGTATGCTTTACCAGTAATTTCGTCGGCAAAAATTTCTTCTTTACAGCCTTTTAATCTGTTAAATGTTATGGCTAATTCTTTGTCGAGGTTTCCATTTTCTGTATAGAGTTCAATTTTAGAATCTACAAAATTAAAAATTGCAATCTTGTTTTTTAATTTAACTAATGGAGCAAATATTGGTTTGAAGAAACACATTTCTTCGAATCTTAAATCTGATTCTGATGGTGGTTTTGCACCCATGCTGTTAAATCTGTTTCGGTCTGATAACATTCTTAAAGCCCTTTCATCTGAAATTACTTTTACTTCCTTTTTTGAAGAATCGTCAGCGTTAACCATTGTGTAGGATAGAACCTGATTGTGATAGGACCATTGTTTAATGAAAAATTTATTATTAATTTCGGTAATGCATGGGTTTAAAATTTTATAAAATGTATCTGGATTAACAGGGTATAAAAGTTCTAGTTTTTTATCTTCAATAAAAATCTGGTATGCATATTCTTTAGAAACAAGATGAATATTACCAAGGCAATCTCTGTAAAAGTTTCCTTCTTTAGTTGCTGGAGATCTAAAAAGTGTGTCACCGTTGTTATTAATCATAATAAGCCATGGATTAATAACATCTTTATATGAGTATGCCAAAAGTAAAATATCGTTTCCATAAAATTCATAATCTACTACATCGAAAAGTTTTCTGTCAACAAGATTTATTACTTTGTGTGCAGTAATACGAACTTCTGGCAGGCTATCAATTTGTCTTAGTAACTCAATTTTTAATGAAGAATTATTTTTGCAGTTTAAAGTAGTTTTTTGATAAGCCAGATGTGAAATAACAATGCTTACAGGTAATTTATTTACTTTAATAAAAAAGAAACCTTCCTGATTTGAAGTAGTCCCGTTTTTAGTATTCTTTTCAATGATGCTTGCATTATATATCGGTTTCCCGGTTTCTTTATCTAATATATTTCCACTAATTATAAAGCCATTCTGAGCAAATGTAATTTTAACTGATATTATAAGTAACAGTATAAGACAAAAATTATATTTTGTTAAAAATTTCATTTATCTATTTGTGATAATTTTTCAATTGCTCTTTCTGCATAGAAACCTTTAATTGATACTATTTCTTTAAATTCTTTTTTTGCTTCTTTTATATGGTTAGAATTTAAAAGTGAGTTTGCTTTATACCATTTCGCTTCCTGATAAAAAACAGCAACATTACTTTCAATTATTACATCAAAAAATTCAATTGCTTTTTCAAATAAACCTAAATTATAATAACACAAACCACCATAAAAATTTGCATTCTGATCTTTAGGGAAGTGTTGAATTATTATGATATAATCCTGAAGTGCATTTTTGTAACTATTTGCACTTAGCTTACCCATTGTTTCCGATAGAAAATCCTTATACCTTACATAATTTGCAGATAAATTATTCGAGTTATCTTCTGAATTGTTTAGTTTGTTTTCAAATTTTGCAGAAATACTTCCTGTTTCGAAAATGTCAGTTTTAATTTTATTGTTATAAATTTTGGAGTAATCTACTACTTTAAAATCGTACATGTAATCGGTAGTCATATGAATAAATGCGGTAAATAATCTATTGCTCGAACTATCGTTTTCGATTATATTTTTTACAGAAGTAATTTTTACATTACTTATTCTTTCTAGTGGTTTTATTTTTTCGAAATCAGTTATCGACTTTTGATCTGTTTTTGCTTGTATTGAATTTATTTGTTCAGATTCTGAATTTATTTCAGCATTTTCAATTTCTTTATTTATGTTGTTAATTTTATGAGTATCTATTTTAAGTGTATTTAAATTATTTTCAACTAAACTATTTTTCTTATTGTCAGTATTTTTTGATGAATTATTTAAAAAATATAGTAAAACCATTAAAGATACCATTACAATAGGGGTGGCTATATAAAAGTATTTTCTCGTAATTGATATATGGTTACTGAAATTTGTTTTTATTGATTTATCAATTTCTGGTATATCATTAATTCCTTTGGGGAATATTGCAAAACCTTTCAATGCTTCATTCTCAAATTCATTATTCTCCGAATCTGCAAGAAACTTTGATTTTTCCTCATCATTCATATTACCTTCAAAGTAACTTTTAAAGTCATTTTTAGATAAGTCAGAATTGATATTTGTGTTGTTCTTTTTCATTACTTTGAGGTTAAGAAATTTCTAAGATTTCGTTTACCGTTTTGAATATAACTTTTAACCTGATTAGTGTTATAATTTGTAATTTCAGTAATCTCTGAATACGATTTTTTCTGCATAAAAAATAATTCTATACATAGTTTTTGTTCATCGTTTAGTTGATTAATTGCAGAATGTAGAATCTGGTAATCTTCATCTTCTTTTTTAATTTCAAATTCTGCAGGTAATGTTTCCAAATCAATTCCATCTGCAAAAATCTGCTCACGACGTAAAAGTCTTTGCGAACCTCTTTTTTGCATAAAACAATAATTTCTGGCAACAGTGTGCAAAAAAGCTTTATGATTTTTAACTTCTGTGTTTTTTAGATCTTTTAATAGTTGTTCGAAAATTGCAATTACTGCATCTTTAGCTTCGTCTCTGTTTTTTAATAAATATAGACAAACCCCATAAACAAGGTGGGAGTACCTTGTAAAAAGTTCTCCCACATATTCTGAGTCGCCCGATTTTGTATAAAAACTTACAAGTTCAGAATCGCTTAATTTATCAAACCGTATTTTCTTAAAAAAGATCATACTTTGTTTTTATTCTTTTTGGTCTTTTTTCTTGCTATTTGCAATTCTATGTTCTGCTCTAACATCAAAAAAGCTTTTAGTTTCCATTACAATAATCCCTCCTGTAACATCTCCATATTGTGCAGGAATTCCCCCCGAATATACAACTATACTCCCAACTGCGCAACCCGGGATTGAAGAACTCATGTCATTTTGTTTAATTCCATCAATGTAAAATGCTGAACTTCCATTTCTTGACCCTCTGAATACTATATCTTTTCCATCATCACTAATTTGTGCATCTGATGTAATTGCCCTTATTACCATTACCGGATTACTTGATCCTGCTATTTTACTAATTTCGGCCGATTTAATTGGTATTTTACCAATTTTATTTGGGTCGATAACACGTTTTTCTGCTGTAACAATAATTCCTTCTTTTCCCCCAATTGTAATTCCATCCGATAAAATTATATCTTTTATGAATGTAGGTTCGCCTGGATACACGCTTGCTGCAATTGCCTGTGTTGTATATCCCATAAACGAATAAAATACCTGATAACTTCCTGATGGGAGAGGTTTTATTGTAAATCTTCCATCGGCATCTGTGGTAGTGCCCATTTTACTGCCGTCATTATCAATATAAACATTACAACCCATTAATGGTTGTTTGGTTGAGGCATCAATTACTCTGCCTTTTATCGATCCTGCATTTTGTGCACTTACAAATGTAAATGGAAGTAATGCAAGAATTGCGATTAATTTTAGTGTTTTCATGATTTTTTATTTTAAAGTTTAACATTTTAAAGCGCTTTGATATAATGGAGCCGCAATAAATAGTTTTCCATAAAAAATCTAGAAAATTTTATTTTAATTTTAAAAGTGAGATGTAATTGTAATGATTTTATAGCAAAGCGAAATAATAATTAGTCAAATTTGTAAGATCGTAACCCGCAGTCATCCTGATGTTTTCGAAGGATTTGCCCACAACCCTTAACACATGTTTCGAGAGCCTCAACATGACTCCATATATTTGACTAGTTTGTAAATCATTTTGGTATTAGCTATTTCGGAAAAATGTAAAGAGAATTATTCTTTCTCTTTAACTATATACTGTTCTTTATTATAAACCTGAGGTGTCCAGTTTTTAAGAAAAGTAACAACTTTAAGTGTATCGTAACCTTTATCTTTTTCTAATAAACCGCTATCCTGAGTGTGAATTCGTTGACCTTTTGGATTTAGAACAACGAGCACAGGAAAACCAAAACGTTGTGGGAAATCTAATCTTTCAAGAGCTGGATAATTTCTGTTTTCGCGACTATAATTAAGGTGAATAAAAATATAGTTTGATTTTATAATTGAATCAATTTTTGGCGTTTCTACACAAAACAGATTGAATTTTATGCACCAGGGACACCAGTTTCCACCAACCTGAACCAAAACATTTTTATTTTCGGTTTTTGCTTTAACAACAGCATCGTCAAGTTGTTTGTTTCCATCAAGTGATGTTATGTATAAAAGTTTTTTCTCTTGACTGAATGTTAGTATTGAGAAGCAACATAATAATCCAAGTATTAATATCTTTTTCATGATAATGATTGTTTATTAATACAAAGTTAATGAAGTTTTTTAAAGTTCGTATTGGGAAAATTGTAAAATTTAGAATGTCATTCTGAGCATAGCGAAGAATCTAAATTTCGTATCTAGATTCTTCACTTCGTTCAGAATGACAAACTATATATAGTGAAAATTATAATGAAATGCAATTTAAATAATGTTATAGTAATTATTTTTTTTATATTTGTTATACTGATTTTGTCATAATGAAATCTATTTTGAAGCTATCTGACAGGTTTTTTTTAACAATACTTTTTATTGGAATCTTTAATTATTCCATTAAGACTTCAAATGCTCAAATTATAGATGATTCTACTTCTTATAAAAATTCAATTAAGCTGGATATTGTTCCATTTTATTTTGATTTTTTTGATATTAGACAACAAATACGAATTGGAGTTGAATACGAACATGTTATTAATAAGAAATCTTTTGCTTCATTCTATTTAGATGCAGGATTATATGATAAATATATTTTTATTAAATATTACAACTTTTTTAATGAGGGACAGGGGATGTATTCTATTAAACAAAATGTAACAATTAAAGGATTTCATTTAAAGCCCTCTTATAATTATAGTGTTATTTTTATTGGAAAGAAAAAACATCTTGGAATTTTTATCTCGTCGAATCTCGATTTTAACTATTATGAGAAAGAATTTGACTCATACAATTCTATGTTGCAAATTAAAACTGAAGATAGTTACCATCAATTTAAAATGGGAATTGGTTTTGGAATGGGGGTAAAATATTTACTTTCAAAACATCTATTTGTTGAATTAAAAACAAGTATAAATACAAAATTATTTAGAATTATTTCTAAAAATAATGTAAATGAAATTAAGTCAATAGATGCTCAATGGATTAATTCAAATAATCAATTTTGGTGGGTTTCTGAAATGAAAATAGGATATGCATTTTAAAAATAAAAGATATTATTATCTGCTATGTGTTATATTCTTTTCAGTTATAGGATGTTCTGATAACTCAAAGTTTAATGACGATACATGGAGTGGCAGTAAAATAATGATGCTTGGTCACAGAGGAATGGGGATGTATTATAAAATGCCTGGAAATACTTTTCAATCTGTTACTCCTGCTATAGGAATAGGTGCTGATGGTTGTGAATTAGATATTCAACTTACACGAGATACTGTTTTAGTGTTTTATCATGATCATTTGTTAAAACCAAATACTACCTGTAATGGCCGAATTTATGAGTCTGATTGGGCCGATATACAACAATGCAAATATTATGCTGTTGAGAATAATATTTTCATAAATTCAGTTGACGATTTATTTAGTAAAATATCAAATATTAATGATTTGTATTTTTCATTTGATTGTGGAAAAGTAGATGAAGAAGCTACAGATGTTAATTTGTACGAAATGCAATATTTAAGAGCAATTAAACGAATTTGTGAAAAGTATAATATGAGCAATCATATTTTTATAGAAGGTACTTTTAATTTTCTTATAAAAGCTCAACAAATGGGTTTGACAAATAAACTTTTTTTATATTCAGATTTGGATGAACAGGCTATTGAATTGGCTGATAGTAATTCGTTTTTTGGAATTTCAACAGGATTAGATGGATTAAACATAAGTACTGAAGAAGCGCATAAGAAAGGGTTATATGTGATGGTTTGGTCACCGGATAATTTTACACAAAACAAACTTGCATTAAGCAAAAATGTTGATATAATACAGACTGACGATCCAATCTCTTTATTGAAATTGGTAAATAGGTTTAATTATGAATATATAATTCCATAATGTTATTTTTGATTGTATAGTAAAATTAATAATCTTAATGTCATTCTGAGCATCCGCCGCGGCGGATGCTCAGAATGACAGACTGGGATAATTACTAATATTTAATATTTACCCTTATAC
>CAIQJL010000293.1 GCA_903872185.1 uncultured Bacteroidota bacterium
AACTGCTACCGGTGGAACTTCATATTTATGGGACAATGGAGTACAGCAAGGCATTCCATTTACACCAGCATCGACAGGAATAACAACTTATACAGTAACGGTTACCGATGCAAATACTTGCACTGCGATAGATGCAGTTACTGTAACAATGGATAATATTATTGCAAATGCAGGTCAAGACCAGACAGTTTGTTCTGGACAAAATATTATACTTACTGCGACTGGAGGAGATACATACCAATGGGATAACGGAATTATGCAAGGAATTTCGTTTATAGCTGCAACAACTCAAACATATACTGTAACAGTTACAGTTGCAAGCGCCTGTTCTGCAACAGACCAGGTAACTATTACTGTCAATCCAAGCCCTATTGCAGATGCCGGTTTTGATCAAAATATTTGTCTAGGTAACAATGTTACATTAACAGCATCAGGGGGAAATTCTTACATTTGGACAGGCGGAGTATTACAAGGAATTTCATTTACACCTACAAATTCAGGTGTTTTAACTTATACAGTTACAGTTACCGGAGCTAACTTATGTACTTCAACTGATCAGCTTGATATAAATGTAAATTCATTACCGAATGCAAATGCAGGCCTAAATCAAACTATTTGTTCCGGTCAACAGGTTACTCTTTCCGCAACTGGTGGAACTTCATATTTATGGGATAATGGTGTTATTCAAAACACTCCATTTGTTCCGACTTCAACAGGTACAACAACTTACTATGTTACAGTAAGCGATGCTAATCTATGTACTTCTATTGATTCTGTTGAAGTAACTATGAATAATGTTATAGCAAATGCAGGTTCAGATCAAACAATTTGTTATGGTCAATCAATTACACTATCAGCAACAGGAGGAAATTCATATAGTTGGAATAATGGAGTTTTGCAAGGTATTCCATTTAACCCTTCAGTAATTGGCACTACAACATATACCGTTACTGTTACTGATATAAATTTATGTACAGCAATTGATCAGGTTGATATTCTTGTAAATATTTCTCCAAATGCAAATGCAGGTAACGATCAGAATATTTGCATAGGGCAAGATGTTACTTTAACTGCAACAGGAGGAAATACATATACCTGGGATAATGGCATTCTTCAAGGAATTACTTTTACACCATCTATTATTGGCGCAACAACATATACGGTTATTGTTTCCGGAACAAATGGGTGCACTGCAAGCGACCAAGTTATAGTAAACATAAATGCATTACCCACACCTCAGATTTCGGGAAATTTAACCGTTTGCCAAGGTTATACTGTGAATTATTCAACACCAAATATTAACGGTCATATTTACACTTGGACAATAACAAATGGAACACCATCAACTGCGACATCTGCAACTGTGGATGTAACATGGGGAAACACCGTTACAGGAACTCTTTATTTAACAGAAACCATTGCTTCTGCATCTTGCTCTTCGAGTGTTAGCGAAATTGTTGTTTTGCACGAAACTCCAATTGCAATAGCTTCAGCTGATGCAATTGTTTGTCATGGAACAGGAATTAACATTAATGCCTCAGCAAGCACCGGTACACCTCCGTTGTATTATGTTTGGGATAATTCATTAGGAAATGGTGCAACTCAAAATATTAACCCAATTACAAGCACTGTTTATAATGTTACAGTTTCTAATGCTGACAATTGCGCAAGTAGCGACAGTGTTACAATAACTGTTTATACAATTCCTCAATTTTCACTTGCCTCAACTGATGCAACTTGTGATGACTACAAAGACGGAACAGCTACTGCAACAATTATAAGTGCAACTCAACCTATTACTCTACTATGGTCAAACGGTGCTACTGTAACAAATCTGAATCAACTTAATACCGGAGTTTATTATCTTACAATTACAGACGGAACGAGTTGTGCGACTATTGATTCAGTAACAGTAGGCAGCTTAGATCAATTTAATTGTTTAGAAATTCCTACTTTATTTTCACCAAACGGGGATGGCAAAAATGACAAATTTGAAATTAAGCATATAGATCTATATCCAGAAGCTAAAGTCGAAGTGTATAACAGATGGGGTAATTTAATATTTAAATCAGACAATTACGCTAACCCTTCAAACTGGTGGGATGGAACATGGAAAGGCAAAGAAATTTCAATGGGCTCTTATGTGTTTATTTTAACATTATCACCAAGCATGGATCCAATACAAGGCATAGTGAGCATTGTTAGATAGCCTTAAAATTATTAACAAAAATGCAGAAGAATAAATTAATCCTTCTGTATTTATTATTGTTCTGATATCAACATTTGATTCTTTATAATTTTTTCAATTAATTAAAAGTTTTATTAGTTATCGTATTACTTTTATTAAATGAATAAAACAGTATTTAAAATACTAGTTGTTTTTCTTTTAATATTTTCGTCACAAATAATAGTTATTGCTCAGGAAAAAAGAATTACACGAACTGAATACATAGCTTTATATAGTGATTGGGCAATAAGAGAAATGAAAAGAACAGGCATACCTGCAAGTATCACTGTAGCCCAAGGCTGCCTGGAATCTGATGATGGAAATAGCTGGCTTGCAAAAGAAGCAAATAATCATTTTGGAATAAAATGTCACACTTGGGAAGGCGAAAAAGTATATAAAGACGACGATGCGAAAGATGAATGTTTTAGAAAATATAAAAGTGCAAAAGATTCTTTTGATGACCATGGAGATTTCTTATTAAAAACAAAAAGGTATTCTGCATTGTTTCAATTAAGCTCAAAAGACTATAAAGGCTGGGCAAAAGGCTTAAAAGAGGCGGGTTATGCAACAAACCCAAAATATCCTGCTTTATTAATACAAATTATAGAAGATAATAAGTTATTCGAAATCGATAAAGGAGTTAGAATTCAAAACGAAAAAAATGATAGTTCAAAAACAAAACAAAGAAAAAAATTAGGAGACATTGATAATTTTGCAATTACCTCAACTGGTCGTGAAATTAAATTACATAATAGAATAAAATTTATTATATCAAAATCTACAGATACGCCAGATGCTATTGCAAAAGAATTAGACATGTTTACATGGGAATTATTACGTTATAACGATCTAACAAATGACTCAACTTTACGAAACGGACAAATAATTTATATTCAGCCAAAACGAAATAAAGCAGAGTTTGGTAAAGAAACACATATAGTAAAACAAGGAGAAACCTTAAATAGCATTTCACAACTTTATGGAATAAAACTTAATAAATTAATAACAAAAAATAATTTAACTTTATCATATAATGTAAAAGCTGGTGATATTCTAAATTTAAGAAAACGAAAATTGCCAGTTAAAAAATAAATTTAGTTTTGTTACTTTATCATTTTTCTGCAACTTTGTTAAAAAAATAAATGTTATGCCATTAATTAAATCAATTTCGGGAATTCGCGGTACTATAGGTGGAACAAGCGGCGATAACTTAACCCCTTCTGACATACTACGCTTTACAACTGCATATAGTCAATGGGTAAAAGAACAATCAAAAACAAAAAAAATAACAGTAGTAGTTGGTCGTGATGCAAGAATTTCGGGACCAATGGTTTCAAATATTGTTATAGGAACACTAACTGGTTGTGGTATAAATGTAATTGATTTAGGTTTAGCTTCAACACCTACAGTTGAAATGGCAGTAATTGATGAAAAAGCTTCGGGTGGTATTATTATTACCGCAAGTCATAATCCGAAACAATGGAATGCATTAAAATTGCTAAATAACAAAGGAGAATTCCTTAATGACGAAGACGGTAAAAAAGTGTTAATATATGCCGACAATAGTTCACCTGTATATACTGAAGTTGATAGAATTGGAACTATAACAATTATCAATAATTACACAAAAAAACATATTGCAAAAATACTGGCATTACCTTTAGTAAATAAAAAAGCTATTGCTGCAGCAAAATTTTCTATACTTGTTGATGGTATAAATTCTGTAGGATCAGTTGCTGTAAACGAGCTACTGACTGCATTAAAAGTAAATAAAATAATTGAAATCAACAATGTTCCAAATGGTATTTTTGCACATAATCCTGAACCCCTTCCAGAAAATTTAGTAGAAACAATTAAAAAAACCGTAAGCTCAAAAGCCAATTTAGGAATAGTTGTAGATCCAGATGTTGATCGCCTGGCCTTTATTTGCGAAGATGGAACCTTTTTTGGTGAAGAATATACTTTAGTTGCAATTTCTGATTATGTTCTATCAAAAACTCCGGGAAATACTGTTTCTAATTTAAGCTCATCAAGAGCATTAAAGGTAATTACAGAAAAACATAAGAGAAAATATACTGCATCAGCAGTTGGCGAAGTGAACGTTGTTAAAGCAATGAAAGACACTAAAGCAATAATTGGCGGAGAAGGTAATGGTGGGGTAATTTATCCTGAATTGCATTATGGACGTGATGCTTTAGTAGGAATTGCATTATTTTTAACCCAACTAGCTTTAAGTAAATTAAAATGCTCACAGTTACGAAAAACATTCCCAGATTATTTTATTTCAAAAAATAAAATTGAACTAAAAAAAGGAATTGATACTGATAAAATCATTAGCACAATGCATATAAATTACAAAAATTTCCCGTGCTTAACTGTTGATGGGTTACGTATTGACTTTGATAACGAATGGGTACACTTAAGAAAATCAAACACTGAGCCTATT
This sequence comes from uncultured Bacteroidota bacterium, assembly GCA_903872185.1. Classification (GTDB taxonomy): domain Bacteria; phylum Bacteroidota; class Bacteroidia; order Bacteroidales; family GWA2-32-17; genus GWA2-32-17. The sequence continues at coordinate 4,674 of CAIQJL010000293.1, forward strand.
ATTAGAATATATGCAGAAGCTTCTACTTTAAAAAAAGCGGATAAACTTGCAAAAAAGATTATTTCAGAAATAGAAGCAATTTCAAAATAACAGAATTGAATTTTCGTTTATATACTTAAATTTAAAACTTACATAACATGAAATATTTATTATTGTTTTTTGCATTTTCTTCAATACTTTTAGTTTCATGCGACGATCTTAGCTCTCCTTATCCGGCAGGAAAACCTTGCAAATCCTATATTGACTCAACTCTTGTAGGGTTTTGGGAGCCAGTTAAGATCGAGAATTTTTCTGAAAGCAATTTACCACTTGACACGCCAATGATAGCAATTGCACCTTTTAATAACAAAGAATATTTGCTGCAATTTTTAAATATTGATGATTCAGGAAAAGCTCAGGTAAAAGATATGGGAACATATCGAAGCTTTATTTCAAATATTGGCAAACAAAAAGTTGCAAATGTTATTATGATTTCTCCAGAAATAAATAACAAAATAGAATATATTATTTTACCTTTTGAAATCTCAGGCGATACTTTAATTTTCTATAGTTTTTATTCTAAAAAAGTTAATCAGGAATTTCATTCTACTTGTCAACTTAGAAAATTCTTAAAAAAGAATATTGGGAATAAATCATTGTACTCTTCAATACGCAAATACAAAAAGAAATACTTTAATAAAATAATTTTATAACAATACTCTTTAATTTGGATTCGACATACAAACAAGCGCTCTATTGGGAATATTCACAAAATGCAATAAAGTGCAAACTTTGTCCACACGAATGTATAATAAATGATGGTCATAGCGGTATTTGTAAAACCAGAATAAATATTGATAATCAATTATACACAAAAGCATTTGGAAATATTTGTTCTGCAAGTATCGACCCAATAGAAAAGAAACCATTTTTTCATTTTTTGCCATCTACAAAAACATTCTCTGTAGCAATTGAAGGTTGTACTTTTCATTGTCTTAATTGTCAGAATTTTTCAATATCTCAAACCGAACCCACTAAAATTTCAAAATATAATTTAACCCCTTTAGAAATAGTTGAATTTGTACTGAAAAATAATTACAATTCTATTTCATTCACATATTCTGAACCAGTTGTTTTCTATGAATTTATGCTCGAAACTGCAAAGCAAGCAAAACTTTCAGGAATAAAGACAATAATGATTTCTAACGGATATATTAACAAATTGCCATTACAAGAATTGTCTAAATATTTAGATGCCGCAAATATTGATTTAAAATGTTTTGATGACAATATTTATAAAAAGCTTACTGGTGGAAAATTAAATTCAGTTTTAGAAACAATAAAAACATTAAAAGAAAATGGAGTATGGCTTGAAATTACAAATTTAATTATTCCAAATTGGACAGATAATTTAAATTCCATCAGAGAAATGTGTAAATGGCTTTTTAAGAATAATCTGGCAGAATTTCCATTACATTTTAGCAAATTTTATCCTACATATAAATTAATTGACCTCCCTCCTACTAATTCAGAGATTCTTTTTAAAGCAATAGAGATAGCTAAAGAAGAAGGAATAAAATATATTTATACCGGTAATATTAATATTGAAAATACCGAAGATACATATTGCACTTTTTGCAATAAACTGCTTATTAAACGAAGTGGTTTTACAGTTATAGAAAACAAAATATCTAAAGACAGTTGCATTTTTTGCGGAAAAATAATATCAGGTATCTGGAGTTAATTTACTTTATCTTACACCTTTAATATTAGAAGTTTAAATTCTTTTTAAAATTAAATTCTTTTATACCTTTGCAATATATGATTGAAGCAATAGGAATAACAAAGTCGTTTGGTGATTTTCAAGTTTTAAAGGGTATTGACCTTAAAATTGAAAAGGGCGAAATTATTTCAATTGTTGGCGCAAGTGGTGCCGGCAAAACTACTTTACTTCAGATAATAGGTACTCTTAGCAAACCAGATACCGGTAAGGTTATAATGAATAATACCGACATTTCTAAGCTTAACGAACGTCAACTTGCAAAATTCAGAAATCAGAATATTGGTTTTGTTTTTCAATTTCATCATTTATTGCCTGAATTTACAGCATTAGAAAATATTTGCATCCCTGGTTTTATAGCTCATAAACCACGACACGAAGTTGAACAAAGAGCACATGAGATACTTGGATTTTTGAATTTAAACGATCGCTCACATCATAAACCAAAAGAACTTTCGGGTGGAGAAAACCAACGTGTTGCAATTGCACGTGCTTTAGTAAATAATCCAGGGGTAGTTTTAGCCGACGAACCTACAGGAAATTTAGATACAGCAAACACTCAGGAATTTTTTAGTTTACTTTTATCGCTTCGCGAAAGATTTAATCAGACATTTGTTATCGTAACACATAACACAGAATTAGCAAATGTGTCTGACAGAATTTTTGTAATGCGAGATGGACAGATAATTGACGAAGTAACAAGCATACATAGCACTTTGCATTTGTAACAGTCCATTTTAAATAATTTATAGCATAAAACTACTCTGTACAATTTTTGCAAATATCTATATTATTTCTATTGTTAAGAATATTTTGTCTAAATGTATTTAGTTCATTATTATTCCATAATAGTTTAAAGCTATTTATTTGAATGTTTCCAATTTCGCAGGTTGCATTTTTATCGTAGCAACAAGGTATAAGCTTTCCATCCCAGGTTATTGCAGCATTTGACCAAAGTCTGAAACAACGATTATTTAATTTGTTTTTAATAATTAAATTTCCATTTTTATCTTTGATATATCTGTTGTGTTTATTTATGTTTGACAAAAAACTATTATCATTATAGATCTGCATTGATTTTAATTCTAATCGGTTTGCTCCTATAGCTTTTGTTAATTGCTTTACATTATTTATTTCATGTTCGTTATATTTATTTACAAGCATTTGTATTACTATTTCGGGATTGCTTGAATTTAAATTTTGTTTAGCTTGTGAAAGCATTTTAATACCATTCAAAACTTTTGTTAGTTCGCCATCTTTGCGATATTTGTTATAGCTTTCATTTGTTGCACCGTCAACAGATATAATAATTTTTTGTATACCGCTTTTAACGAGGTTACTACAAGTTTTTTCATCTAAAAAATGCCCATTAGTTGAAATACAAACAAACATTCTTTTTTTTGTAGCATAAGAAATCATATCAATAATTTCTGGATGCAAAAATGGTTCACCTTGTAAATATAAATTTAAGTAGAATGTTTTTAAGTATACCTGGTCGATAATCTTATTAAAATTAACGACATCCATTTTTCCCATTGAGCGTGTAAGAGTTTTATTTCCGGTAGGACATTCGGCACAATGTAAATTGCATAATGTTGTAGGTTCAATAGAAATTGCAAATGGATGCGCCCAAACTAATGGTTTTTTTTTAATTATAGAAACCCAATAACTAATCAACAATTTTTGCAAATTCCAAAACCGTTGAAAAGTTAAAATGCTTAATAATTTAAAAAATTCTTTACGCTTTTGCCACATATAAACAAAAGTAAATAAAAAAGAGTCAATAATAAATTACTGACTCTTTGAAATAATTATTATAAGAAATAAACTACCTCTCAGCAGAGCTGACGAGGTATTGAAAACCAAACGCACTAGTGATAAAAACGAAGCAGAGCTTCGAGGGATATAACATGTTAGATCCTTCGACTACGCTCAGGATCAGTTCAACTAAATAATTTTGCTTCCCAAAATTAAAGTCTCACTAATTTAATTTGATTCCAGAACTTTAAATAATTCGTCCAGTTTTGGAGTAAGAATTATTTCTGTTCTACGATTTTTAGTTCTTGCTTCAGGAGTTTTTGCAGGATCAATTGGAAGATATTGGCTTCGACCAGCTGCCATTAATCGTTTTGCGTCAATATTAGCACTTGAGAGTAATATTTTCACAATTGCAGTTGCACGTTTAGCACTCAAATCCCAATTGTCTTCAATTCCGTTTGTGCCTTTAAAAGAAACATCATCGGTATGCCCTTCGATTACAACATTAATGTCATTATTTTTTTCTAAAACAACAGCTAAATCCTTTAATGCCTTTTGTCCCTTAGGATCTACTGCCCATTTACCCGATTGAAATAACAATTTTTCATCTAAAGAAACATAAACTTTTCCATTTTTCTGAACGACTGTAAGTCCTTTTCCTTCATAGCCTTGCAAAGCATTAGAAACTTTATCTTTTAAAGCTTTTACAATAGAATCTTTTCTGCTTAAAATACCTTCAAGTTCTATAAGTCTGGCATTCTTTTTTTCAAGAGATGCGTTTTTTTCATCAATCTGAGTTGTAAGTTCGTCTAAATTAGCTTTTTTCTGATTTAAATCTTTTTCCATCTTTTTTAAATCATCTTCCTTTTTCTGCAAAATCTCTTGCAATTGTTGAAGTTGAACCAAAAGCTTTTTAGCTTCATCTGAACTTTCAATATTTTTAAGTTTGAGTTTTGACATTAACTCATCGTTTAGTTCGTTAATTTTATCGTATTGTGCAATCATCTTACGAAGCGAAGTTCCGAGAGTAAGAGTATCTAATTGTAAAGCGTCAAGTCTTTTTTGATTTTTGCTTACATTAAAATCGGTTTCAGCAGCTTTTTCGGTTAATTCTTTGTTTTGATTTTTAAGATAATCACGTTCCTCCTCACATTTAGCATTTTTCGCTTTCATATCCTGATATAGACGAGGCGAAACACAGGAGACTGAAATTAACAATAGAAAAGTAGTTCCAATAACTAAAGTATTTGTAAATAACTTCATAATCTGATAGATTAATAAATAATACTCAAACCTAAGAGATTTTAAGGAAGATTTATTCCTAATGATTATAAATCTTTTAACATGTTAATGTTGAAAAACTATTCAAGTAATAATTAAATACTATTAACGATAAATTACATTTGTATAATTCTAATAATAATAAATTTAAATATAGATTATGAAAAAAATTATTGTTTTTTCTTTAATGATTGTAATTACTGGAATGTTTATGCAATCATGCAAAACCGAAGCACAATTTAAGGCAGGAATGACAGTTGCGGCAAAATGGACTGATGGTAATTATTATCTTGCTACAATTAAAACTATTACAGGTGATACTTTTGCAGTTGATTATGCCGATGGTTCGAACGGAGAAGTTAAGCTTGTTGATTTGAAAATGATAACAGAAAAATCAAATTTAAAAGTTGGCGATAAAGTATTAGCTGTTTGGGCCGGTGCAAAATTTTATGCAGGTAAATTAAAAGAGATTAAAGAAACAGGTGCAATAATTACCTGGGACGATGGAACAACAGAAAGCGAAGTTGTTTTCGGTAAAATATTGAAATTAGAGTAAGTAAATTATTTTTAAAAGAAAGGCTGCATTATTTTAATGCAGCCTTTTTATATACAATAAATTGGACTACAAATGGAATTTGTTAAAAACTTCCTTTCTTATTGGACAAGAACAAATCACGCAGTCTCCATAATTAATTCTATAACTGCATTTTATGTCGTCTATGCATTCAATAAAATGAACGGAGCTATTAATACATCTTCTTACTTTGCAAAAAAGATGTTCTTTGTTTTTTAAACATGAGAAATCTTTGTTACAATTTTTTGTTTCATTAATTATTGCTTCATTAATTTCCATATATTTAAATTAATAAATAAAAGAATATGTAAAAATATGACATATTACAAAAAACGGTAATTTTAATAGCATGTTATTTAACACCTTATAAACAATGAAAACAGTCTTAATCACTGGAGCCTCAACAGGCATAGGAAAAGCAACGGCAATTTATTTTGCAGAAAAAGGTTGGAATGTAGTAGCTACAATGAGAAACATTAATTCTTTAGATCTCTGTAACTATCCAAATATTATAAAATTAAAGCTTTATGTTAATGACAACAAAAGTATATCTGATGCAATAAATTCCTCAATAGAAACTTTCGGAAAAGTAGATGTAATTATAAATAATGCAGGGTATGCAGCAGCTGGAGCATTTGAATGCGCATCGCAAGAACAAATTAAAAAACAATTTGACGTGAATGTTTTTGGCCTAATGAATGTTACTAGAGCTATATTGCCTCATTTTCGAAAAAATAATTCCGGAACAATAATTAACCTAGCCTCAGTTGCAGGTCATGCGGGTTTCCCAACATTCACCTTATATAATTCAACCAAATTTGCAGTTGAAGGTTTTAGCGAGGCTCTTCAGTATGAATTAAGACAATTTAATATTAAAGTTAAAATTGTAGAACCAGGACCGATAAAAACAGATTTTTACGATCGATCAATGGATAAAATTGAAAATCCAGAGATTACAGAATACGATAGTTTCATTAACCCGGCTATGAAAAAGATGACAGAAATGGGAATGAAAGGACTTCCTCCAAAATCAGTTGCTAAGACTATTTATAAAGCAGCTATTTCGAACTCTAATAAATTACGATATCCTGTTGCTTTTCAGGCAGCTGCAATGATTAAATTAAGACACATAATGCCAGGTTGTCTTTTTAGGTCGGTTGTAAGGATAATTATGAAATAGCCTTTTATTTTTTATTACTTGCTTTCATTAAATTCATGAAATAAGTTCCTTTTTCGCTATTCCCATGTTGTGTAAAATACTTTGACATTCCATAACAAAGTTTAGGGTTATTAGGATTTTTTTGTAAAGCTTTTTCCCACCATTCGGTTGCATTTAATGTGTCTTGTTTAAATAAAGCATAATTGCCTAAATTTATATAAGGTAAATCGGTTAAATTATCAATTGCTATTATTTTATTGTTTAGCTCAACAGCCTTTGCTGAATCATTTTGCGCATAATAAATATTTGCAATTTCAGAAATTGTTTGAATGTGTGTAGAGTCTAAAATTAATATCTGATTAAAATATTTTTTTGCATTTAAAGTATCACTTAATCTCATATAACATGTTGCAAGATTAAAGTTTGCTTCAATGTAAGTTGGGTTCACCTTTAAAGCTTTTTCAAACCATGGGATTGCAGTTTTTGAGTTATTGTAAAATGACAGGTAAATCAATCCAATATTATTCATTGAAGTAAAGTAATTTGGATAAATCTCAATAGATC
>CAIQJL010000294.1 GCA_903872185.1 uncultured Bacteroidota bacterium
CAATAAGTTGTGATGGTTCAGTTATTGTATTATTTTCAGTTAATGTACAACCATTTGCATCTGTAATTGTAACTGGATAATTCCCTGCATGTAAATTATATGCCATAAAACCTTGATTGCTACTTAACGGAGGTCCCCATACATAAGTGTATGTACCAGTTCCTCCCATTGGATCTAAATAAATACTGCCAGAAGAATCACCATAACAATAAACATTAAATACAGATGGAGTCTCAATAAGTTGTGATGGTTCGGTTACACTAATTTGTACAAATCCTTTACAGCCAGCAGGTGTTGTTACTGTTAAAGTATAATTTCCAGGTATAAGATTTTGAGGATACGGGGGGAAAATATTTATTGATGAAAACCCATTTGACCAAACTGCAGACATTACAGGAGTATTGTTTATAATCGTATCAACCTTTCCATTTCCTGCGCCAAAACACATAACATTAGTCCAATTTACAGTAGGGTTTGGGCCATCTGTTGTGTTTAAAACATATGTATTAACTACAGAACAACCTACAATATCGGAAACTGTAACAGTATAAATCCCTTCGCCTAAACTACTAATAGTACTTGAAGTGGAAGCGTTATTCCAAATATAATTATAACCTGCTCCAACAACTCCACCAGTAGTACTAACGGTTATTAATCCAGAAGCATTAAAGCAATAAGGCGGATAAAACATTGGTGTAGTATTAACTATTTGCTGTGGTTCACTAAGTAAAACATTTTGAATGTAATTACAACTTGCATTATCTGTTACGGTAACTGTGTAGTTTGTAGCGCATAGGGCAGTTGCTTTTTGTGTGGTTTGACCGTTATTCCAATTATATGTATAAGGTGGATTTCCTCCAGTTGGGTATACTGTTGCATCGCCATTACAGTTGCCAAAACAATTTACATCGTGAATGGAATCTGGTAAAAAAGTTATCGCTGGTGGTGAAGAAATTGTTACAGGCATAGTAGCAGAACAACCAGATGCATCATATATAGAACAGTAATATGTTCCAGCACAAGCAAAGTCAAAAGTTTGAGTGGTTAGTCCATTATCCCAGTAGTAACTTATAGGTGCTGTACCATTTGTTACAATTGCAGTTGCAGATCCATCGCAAATATTATTACACGTTGCAGCTGAAGTTGTAAAGCTAAGAGTGCATTGCCCTATTGAATTTAAAGTAAATAAAGCAAAGACAATAAATAAAGCAAGTTTTTGTTTCATAGTTACTGATTTTTCTGTAAATTGTTTATTTTGGTAATGCAATTAGTTTTTTCATAAGTAAATTGTTTCCTGCATGAATCATAATATAACAAGGCCCTGTAATAGAGTTTTTGTTATTTAATGTAAAGTCATGTTTACCAGGCAAAATAAGGCCATAATTTACTTCTTCAATTTTCCTTCCCATAACATCAAACAATTCAAAACTGATTTTTTCAGTTTTTTCTAATTGAAGTGAAATATTTACAACAGATGTAAATGGGTTTGGATAAACATTAAATGAAATTCCGTTCATTGAAATTTGCGAAACATAACTAGCAGAATCTTTATAAATTCCAACGATAGTATCAACAAGAAAATTAAAATTAGGCAAGGTGTCATTTGCAATTACAGTTATATTACTATAAGTGCTAAAAATAGGAAAGCCCGGAATTTGAACTATTAAATGATAACCAGTATCTGGAACAAGATTTGTAAAAGTATAAAGACCAGCAGTATCAGTAAAAGCGCATTGAACTGGTACATCATTAGGTTCTTGTTCAATTATAATTTCAGCTCCGGGTACAGGTTCTCCGTATGCATTTGTTGACTTTACACCACCTAACATTATTACTGTTCCGCTTAATGATCCATTTCCTGTTGTTTGAGGAATAATAGTTACCATGTTTAAATTAATGATTGTAGTGTCATCACATGATAATACTATTGGAGTTGCATTCTGCCATTCAAAAGTATTGTCGTAATAGCTATTTAATAAATTTGGATAATTAGTTGGGTTTAATAAATTTACTTTAACATAATAATTCCCAGGCATCAATCCAGCAAAATGCCACATCGAAGCAGAGTTTATAGTTTCTGAAATTGTATCCATTGTTACGGCACTTGTAGATGTGGGTTTAAATAAATATATTTTTGCTTCATTTTGAGGAAGAGCTATTCCTCCAGAATATAAAGTTGTGCCATATAAAGCAGCTGGAACAGAATTCTGAAATAACATAAAACCTAAACTGTTTTCACAACCATTTGCATCAGTTATTGTAGCAGCATAATTTCCTTGCGTTAATCCATTTACTGTTAAACCTGATAGTGGAGCTGTGTCCCAAGTTGCAGAGAAAGGCGGAGTTCCTCCTGAAGGAGTAATTATTATACTTCCATCTGTTCCAACACATGTTGGGTTATTTTCTGTAAATGGAAGAGATATAAGTGAAGGCTGAGTAAAAGTAGTGTCAACAATAGGTAATAGGCAATAATTAACATCTTTTAAATGAAAAGAATATAACGAATCTGGACGCAAACCTGTGAAAACATGAACAGTGTCAAACATTTCTCCTCCATTTGAATAAATGTAAGGTGGATTTCCTCCAGATAAGAAAAATGCAATTGAAGCATCATTCATCCCATAGCATGACACATTTGTTATAACAATAGTGTCTAATATTAATTTAGGAGGTGAAGTAATGTTAACTGTTTCTGTAAATAAACAGTTGTACATGTCTGTTACACTCACCGAATAAGTACCTGTTGGAATATTAAATAAATAATTTGTTGTGTCACCTGTATTCCACAAATAATTATAAGGTGGTCCTGCTTGTCCAGGACTACCACCAGAAATATATAAATTTATATATCCGGTTGAATCGCCAAAGCAATATGGGTTATATGTCATTGGTGAATCTCTGATGCTATCAGGTTCTAGAATAGTTACCATCGCATATCCACCACATGTTGGAGGAATGCTAGAATCCATTACAGTTAAGAAATATGTGCCAGTAGCTAAATTGTTAATTTGATTTGTACTTGCACCATTTGACCATGTGTATGTATAAGGTGGGGTACCGCCGTTAACAAGAACAGAGTCAACAGAACCTGTATTAATTCCGTGGCAATTAATATTCTGGTAAGAATATATTTGAGGTGCAAAAAAGTAATCATTCATAACATAGTCTTTAGTTGCATTACAACCCAAAGAATCGGTTACTGTTACTTTATAAATTCCAGGAGCAAGCATTCCATTATAAGCTGTTGTTACACTATTATTCCATTGGTAATTATAATACATATTTGTAGAGCTATAAAATGGTGTTCCACCATACGGCATAACTTGAATTGAACCAGTTGTATTTAAGCAATATGTGTCATATATATTTTCTGATATTCCAATTGCAGCAGGTGACATAATATCGATATTACCGCTAGAATAACAGCCTTTAGAATCTGTAATATATGGATAATGATATCCATATGATAATCCTGTCATATGTGTTACATTTTGTCCTGCACCCCAATCAAAGGTATAAGGTGGTGTTCCTCCAACACCATGAATCCAAGCTTCACCATTATTCTCTCCAAAACAAGTAACATTTTTAACAGAATCTGTAAAAATATATAATGATTGAGGTGAAACAAGTGTAAAAGTATCAATAGCTGTACATCCTACTGAATCAGTCATTGTTATTGAATAAAAACCATCATATAATCCATATTCAATTTGTCCGGTTAAATTATTTGACCATTGAAATGTGAATGGTGGAACTCCATTAGGTGTTATTTCTGCCCATCCATTACCGCTACCATAGCAAGTAGGGTTGTTATGGTTAACTATCATTGAACATTGAGAAAATGCAGTAATTGATACTGTTAAAAAAACCGAAATGAAAAGTAAAAATTGTTTCATAGTATTTTGCAATGATTTAACATTATGACTTCAAAATTAAGTAAATGGTTGCCTATTTACAAATAAAAATGACTAACTATTCTATTTATTTAGACACAAAAAATGGATGATATTTTAAACCCCTTTTTCTTAATCGATTTAGGTTGTTTAGTTGTAAATTTATTTTTTTCGACTTTTATTAACTCCTGTTCCAAAAAGTGCAAAATCGAAAAGTATAGGATCTTTTGAATTTATTGATTTTAGAACATCTGTTAATTCAACAACGGCTTTCCAATCGTTTTGCCTTCTTTCTAATAAACCCATTTCTCTGGCTACATTTCCAACGTGAACATCTAGTGGAATCATTAATTCTGATGCCGGAATTTTTTTCCACAAACCAAAGTCAACGCCCTTATTGTCAGATCTTATCAGCCATCTAAGGAACATATTTAATCTTTTCGCCGCCGACCCTTTTGAAATATCTGAAACATGCTTACCTGTTCTATGTAAATCGATATATTTCATGAATATTTCATGAAAATATATAAGCGAGCTTTCTATAGAATTTGATTTTTTAAAGCCTTTTGTAAAAACAGTCTCTAAACCTCCGTGATCATTATAAATATTTTTTAATGAATAAATGAATCCCAGACAATCATCACCATTATATGTACGATGAACAAATTTTGTAAGTGGTAATAGCTCTTTTCCTTTTGCATTTTTAACAAAATCAAATGGTGAATTATCCATTAGCAACATTAACCTTTTTGCATTATTAATAATTGATGTTCTGTTTCCCCATGCTATTGTTGCTGATAAGAAAGCTGAAATTTCAATATCTTCCTTTTTTGAAAAGCTGTGTGGAATTTGAATAGGATCACTAATAATAAAATCAGCGCAATTATAGAAATCAGCTTTTTCTATTAATTCTGAGACGATTTTGGGTGATATTTTTTTCACTTAAAGAATTTTTAACTAAAATAATAATACAAATGTATAGTTTGATAACCATTTTTAAGAACTTCATTTTTAAAAATTAAATGGAAATGTGATATTTGCATAAAATTAATAATCTAAATGAACTTAATTACTCCTAAAGAACTACGTTTTGCTATATTAAAAAGCTTTGGGAGAGGCGGTTTAGCTAAATTGCTTGTTCAGGTATCAAAAGTAAAAAGAATTAATCGGTTTTATGAATTACATAAAGAAGACAATGCCGAAGAATTTATTGATGCAGTTATTAAGCGGTTAAATTTAAGATTTGAAATTAGAGAAGATGATTTAAAAAGAATACCTCTCACTGGTCCATTTATAACTGTCTCAAATCATCCATTTGGTGGAATTGATGGCATTTTATTAATGAAAATTCTTGGCAATATTCGGCCCGATTATAAAATTATGGCCAGTTATCTTTTAAAAAGATTAAAACCTGTAGAAAGTTTTTTATTGCCAATTAATACTTTTGATTTACCAGATAAAAATAACAGAAGTCTCTCAGACATTAAAAATGCATTAACACATTTGCGTGATGGTCATCCTTTAGGAATTTTTCCTGCAGGAAGAACTTCTATTTATAATCCCGAGACAAAACAAATTGCAGATGCAGAATGGCAATATGAAATTTCAAAATTTATAAAGAAAACAAATGTGCCTGTTATTCCTATTAATTTTTTAGGAAGAAACCGTTCAAATGTTAATATGATGAGTGTTATACATCCTTTACTTAAATCTAATCGTTTACCACAAGAACTTTTTAACAGAAGAAACAGACTAATTAATATAAGAATTGGTAAGCTAATTCCAGTAAATGACCTAGATCACTTTAGCAACATTTCTCAATTTGGCAGGTTTCTACGTGTTAAAACTTATGCCTTGGGTAGTACTATTGATGTTAAAAAATTCTACCGTTATCAGTTAAAACAACAGGCAGAACCTGAAAAAATTGTTGATGCAATATCAAAGGAAAAATTAATGGAAGATGTTTCAAATATTCCTAAAGAACATTTTCTATTTAAAGTAAATAATTACAGGGTATTTTGTGTTCCTTCTTTTGAGATTCCAAATATTTTAAATGAACTTGGAAGGCTTCGTGAAATTACTTTTAGAGATGTTGGTGAAGGAACAAACAAAAGCATTGATATAGATGAGTTTGATTTGTATTATTATCATTTATTTATTTGGGATGATACCGAAAATCAAATTGTAGGAGCTTATAGGGTAGGAAAAGGCCAGGATATTGTTAATCAATATGGAAAAAAAGGTTTCTATTTACATAGTCTTTTTAAAATTGATGATAAAATGCTTCCACTTCTAAGTGAATCACTTGAATTAGGAAGATCTTTTATTTGTAAAGAATATCAGCAAAAACCTGTTCCACTTTTTCTTTTGTGGAAAGGAATATTGTACTTTTTGTTAAAACATAAAGACTATAGATATTTAATTGGACCTGTAAGTATTAGCAATCAATTTAGCAAAATGTCTAAAACACTTATTACTGAGTTTATTAAATCAAATTTTTTTAATGATGAGCTTGCTAAATTAATAAAACCACGCACACAATTTAAAGCAAATTTCCCCGAGGTTGATACCGATATTATTTTAGAAACAACCAATCATGATATAAACAAATTCGATAAACTTATTGAAGAAATTGAACCTGCAAATTTTAAGCTGCCTGTACTTCTAAAAAAATACATAAAACTTAATGCAAGGATTATAGGGTTTAATATTGACCCTAAATTTAACGATGCTTTAGATGGATTAATAATGCTAGATCTTTTTAATGTTCCTTTAGAAACAATTCGTTCGCTTTCTAAAGAGCTTGAGGATACAGATATTCTAGATCGCTTCAATAATAATGATCCTGATTTATTAAAAAAAATTCCCGACATTTACAAACCAAAGTAATATAAAAACAAGAGAGTGTAAATGGGGATAATGATTTTTATAAAAGGAATTATTTTAGGTTTTTCGGCCTCGTTACCTCTTGGTCCAATTGGGTTAATTTGTATTCAAAAAACTTTAAATAGAGGTCGCTGGGCTGGTATGGTTTCGGGTGCAGGAGCAGCTGCTTCAGATACTTTTTTTGCAATTATTGCTGCTTTTGGAATAAGCTTTATTTCTGATTTTATTGAACAACAACAATTTATTTTAAGAATTATAGGTAGTGGAATTCTTATACTACTTGGGCTAAAAATATTTTTAACAAATCCCGCAATTCAAATTAGAAAACAAAAACATAAAAAGAATAATCTTCTAGCAGATTTTATTTCTATATTTTTCTTAACACTTTCTAATCCGGTTACAGTATTTGTATTTGGAGCAGTGTTTGCAAGTTCTGGAATTATTAAAGTGCAAAATAGTTTTCTTGATTTAGTGTTCGTTGTTGTAGGAGTATTTGTTGGCGCAATGATATGGTGGCTTATTCTTGTAAATTTTGTAAATTTATTCAGATCAAAATTCAGATTAAAACGATTGTGGTGGATCAATAAAATTACAGGCGTAGTAATATTTCTTTTTGGTATATTCGTGCTAATTGCTACGGTGTTTTTTAAAATTTAATCTTTTCATTTTCCCTATTACCAATTTTGGAGTTATCTCTGTTTGCACAGAGACCCCATTATAGCCACTGTTGGAGTTATCTCCAACGGTTTAAAATTCCATAATGAAACTCTTTTTCTCAAAGAGTCCCATTCAAGCGACTCTTTGAGAAAGCAATAAAAAATTAGGAAATAAAAAGTCCTTAATCTTTTTTGATTAAGGACTTTTCGTTTTATTAAAGAATTCCTATTCCAAAACTATCTTATAACTTGAACTTTTTCCTTGAATATTTATTTGAACCAAATATGTCCCTTTAGAATTTCCGGCTAAATTAAACTCATTATTATTTGGTGAAATAACACTTTTCAAAATCACTTTTCCCAACATATCACTAATAATTATCTCACCCGAATTATTACATGGAATAACTATCCTACCTGTTGTTGGAGAAGGATATCCATTTTTAGCATTTATAGTTACAGCATTTATAGAAAGTGCAATAGTAAAATCAATAGTATATGTAGATATTGTTACTTCGTCTTGGGCAGTTACAATTACAGTTGCAGATCCAGGAAGGGACGACACGTTATTAATTACTTTACTTGCATTAACATCATTTAAAACAGCTGTTACAACAGGCATTATTAACGTATCATATGGCAAAATAAAATTGTATGAATATACAGTTGGGCTAAAGCCCGGAACTGTTGTGCCGTTTACCAATAAATCAGACAATTTAGCATCTGTACTAGGAGCTGCTACCGAAAAATTAATTGTATAAGTAAATATTGTTGTTCCATCCTGAGCTGTTACAACTACTGTTGCTGCACCCGGGAATGCTGTAATATTTGTAATAACTTTTGCGGCTCCAGCAAAATTTGTTGTTGCTGTAACAACAGGTAAAGCCGTGGTTCCAAAAGGATAAACAACATTATATGTAAAAACATTAGCATTAAATCCTGAAATTGTTGTTCCGTTTACTAATAAATCGGATAAAGTAGCATCAGTGTTTGGACCAGCAACTGTAAAGTTAATCGTATAAGTTAGTATAGTAGTCCCATCCTCTGCAGTAACCATAACTGTAGCAGATCCTGGTAAAGCAAATGCATCGGTAATCAGCATGTTTGCTGCAGGATGATTTGTAGTTGCTGTAACAACAGGTAAGGTAGAAGTTCCATATGGTAATACAACATTATA
>CAIQJL010000295.1 GCA_903872185.1 uncultured Bacteroidota bacterium
ATTCTTTCTTCTATTTTAACTGTTGCGTTTTGGTAATATATAGAATCACTTATCTGAGCCATTGCAGATGCATTTCCATCACCTAAATAAGCTTTTGTAAGTCTTATGTAATGTATACTGTCTTGAGAATTAAGTAAACTATAAATTATAGGAATGTCTTTCCATTTATCGTTTGCATCAAAATCTTTTTTGCACTGAAATAAAAAAAAAGTTAATGCTATTAATAAAGTTATTTTTATTTTTTTAGGATTCAACATTTGTATTTCAAAATTTTACAACTTTGTATTTGTTCACACAAATATATTTATAATGGGCAATAAATAATAAAAAAAATTACCTCATGAAAAAATTAGTTATTCTCACGGTGTCATTTCTAATTCTATTTGCTCAATTTGTTTTTTCGCAAAACATTTTGGAAAACAAATACGATGTAAAGCAATACATTTTAGACTTGCAAATAAGCAACTCTTCAACTGTAATTAGTGGAAATGTAATAATAAATGCCAATGTAACTTCAACAAGTTTAGACACTTTTGTTGTTGATTTAATTGACACCATAGTTGTAGGTCAAACTTATATGGTTGTTGATTCTGTTTTTATTAATGGAGTTTCTAATACATTTCAGCACCATAATGATTTAATATTTATTCCGATGGCAACAGCTATTCCTCAGAATCAAACATTTTCTGCACAAATTTATTATCATGGAAATGGAACTGCAAATAGCCAAACTAATTATAATGGCATAAGTAAATACAATTATACAGGAAAAATACACACATTTACGTTTTCTGAACCCACTTGGTCAAAAGTTTGGTGGCCATGCAAACAAGATTTGAAAGACAAAGCAGATTCAGTTACTTTTTATATTACAACAAATGCTACGAATAAATCAGGTTCAAATGGCATTTTAAAATCAACCGAATCATTACCCGGTGGAAAAGTAAAATATAAATGGGTTTCAAAATATCCTACCGATTTTTATTTAATTTCATTTACAGTAGGACCATTAACAGAATATATAACTTATGCACCTCTTCCGGGTGGAACTGACTCTGTTTTGTTACAAAATCTTTTATTTCCAAGTTCAAGTTATTATCAAACACATTTAAAAGCTATTAATAAAACAAAACAATTGCTATATTTATTTTCGGAACTTATAGGAACATACCCATTTAAAGATGAAAAATATGGTTATTGTGTTGTAGGTTCTCAGCTTGGTGCTATGGAACATCAAACAATGTGTACAATAGGTTATCAAGCGATGGATACAACATCAACGATGTATGGTGTTAATACTTATTATGTATGGTATGTTGCACATGAACTCGGGCATCAATGGTTTGGAAATTATGTAACCTGTTCAAAATGGAATTATATATGGTTAAGTGAAGGGTTTGCATCATATATGGAATATGTAGCATTACAAAATCTTGAATCTCAAACAAAAGCAGATTATTGGATTCAGGAAGCTCATAACGAAATAATATTAGTCCCCGGTGGAAGTGTATATGTTCCTGACTCCTTAGTTGCTGATGAAAACAATGTTTTCGATTATATATTAGAGTATAAGAAAGGTCCATCAATATTGCATATAATGCGTTATGAAATTAATAACGACTCATTATTCTTTGCAGTATTAAAAAACTATCTTTCTACATATGCGTATTCAGTTGCATCCGCTGATGACTTTAAACAAATTGCAGAATCTACAACTGGCATTAATTTTTCAGATTATTTTAATCAGTGGTATTATGGTGAAGGTTATCCTATTTTTAATGTTAATTGGAATCAGAATAACGACACTTTAACAATTACTTCAAACCAGACAACATCAACTGCTATAACAACCCTGTTTAAAACGCATTTTGATTTAAAAATCAATTATGTAACAGGCGACACAATCATAAGATTGTTTCAGGGTTCGAATAATGAAACATACAAAATATATTTCCCTGAACCTGTTACTTCAATCGAATTTGACCCGCATTTCTGGTTGCTTCAAAGTAATTCTATTACTACCGGAATTGAGAAAAATAATATCTTTTCTTCGTTTGAAGTATTTCCAAATCCTGCAAAGGATAAAATCACTATAAAATTAAAGCAAGGAATTAAATTGAATAATACAATAATTTCAATTTTCGATATTCAAGGGCAATTACTTTTGCAACAAGCAATAAAACTAGAAAAAACAGAAATAAATATTAATGGGTTAACAAATGGTGTTTACATTTTAAAGCTCAACAGTAACGACAAAACAGAAGTGACAAAATTTGTAAAAGAATAAATATTTACAGCCCATAACACTATGTTGGCATTTAGCGGGCGGACATGTGCAACTTGACAATTATAACAAATAATAAAATATTTATCGGTTTGACACATCCTGCAAGAAAATGCCCGCCAAATCCAACATGCAACCGTTACCAATAATGCTTGTAAAAAGACAAAAATTATCGTTTTGACTGAGTTGTGAGAAAAAACGGTTGACAGTTTTGTGAATTG
>CAIQJL010000296.1 GCA_903872185.1 uncultured Bacteroidota bacterium
AACAGACTGGTTTTCTTCTATTCATGATTCTGTAGTATTTCTTCGTACTGCAACTGAAGCATATCGTTACCCAAGTGGTGTTATTTATAACCCAGCTGGTAATACAGATGTAAATAATGCTTTCGCTGTTGTTGCAGGTCCTTTGTTAACTGCAGCTTTTTCTCATAACTTTTATTGCTCACAGAGATTAGACGAAACCTTGTTGGATACTAACTATATTCCTTTAGTTGCTCCTGTAGCATCTTTAGAAAGAACTAATTTATCAGGTGGAGGCGGTTATCTTCATAATATGTCTCAAGTTGATGATGGAGCTTCTTATTTGCCAATTGCTCAGATCAGAAACGGTATTTTTAATTCAACTACCAATGCTTTTGATTGGTCATTAGTACAAACACAAGTTACTAGATTATTTGGAAAACGTATTTTCTCTGATGGTCCTTATGATGCTGACTTTGCTTGGAATCATGCTTGGGCTACTAATGGTTTAGACGGTTATGCATTCTGTACAGGTATTGACTCTACTATGAAAGTATATAGCGGAACTCAGGTGCCTCTTATCTGGAGAACATGGGACGGTGGTTTAACTTTTAGCCCTATTGCTCCTTATGGTTGTTTTGATTTTTTAACAAATTTGACTGACTCTATATGGCCAACAGCTCTTTCTGCTGCAGAGTATAATGCAGGAACAGGTCCACTTGTATTCAGACCTGTTTTTAATGCTGGTTCATCAGTTGATGATAATGTACTTCCTGGTGTAGTTGATTATAATGGCGATTTACATATGGCTGCTATTATTGAAGGTGCTTTTTCATATAATGTAGATTCATTAGATTATACTTTCCTTAATCACCCACAATATTTATTTGATGTTATTTATGATAAATCAGCTGATAAATGGGATGTACGTTTTATTGATCAGATTTTTTCTTTAAATGTAGCTGATGCTAATGGTGCAGCTGTTATTTCTTCATCAGGAAATATGGGTTGGGAACATTGGATTAATGTTTCAAAAAGTCCAGACGGAAAATGTGTTTTCTATACATGGACTGATACAGATCCTTCTATGAGTACAGACAATATTGTTCCAGATATTAAAGGTCGTGCTTGGAATGTAGAAACTAATATGGCTACACCTGCAAAGAATTTTACAGCACCTAATGGTGGTTTATATTATTATGTAAATACAGCTGATATTGTTGCAAAACAAGGATCTACATATGCTGTTGCTTTAACTTTTGTTGATATTGCTGGTGATGCTGGTAATAACGGTGATGGTCCACAAATTCATTATTTTGCTAATAATATTACTTTTGCTGAAAGTGAATTTACTGATACTTATGGTCCTTCAGATCCATTAGTGCTTAATACTTGTCTTGTTGGTGTTGATACAAAAGAAGTTAATTCTTTTAATGTATCACAAAACTTTCCAAATCCTTCAAATGGAACAACAAGTGTAAAAGTTACTTTAGCTGAAGCATCAAATGTTTCTGTAGAAATTACAAACATGGTTGGTCAATCTGTATCATTAGTAAATAATGGACGTTTAGTTGCTGGTAGTCATAATATCAATTTAAACGTTGCTAACTTAAACAGTGGAATTTATTTCTATACTGTTACAGTAGGTACACAAAAAGTAACCAAGAAAATGATTGTTAAATAATATCATTTCTAATTTATATTTGAAAGCCCCGCAATTTGCGGGGCTTTTTTTATAGCAAAAATCATAATTATTTTACATCCTCGTTACAAACGAGGACGATATGGAAGTTCTTTTAAAAGTTTATTAGAATATAAATTACACTTAATACGACAAGGCAATTTGTTAAGAGGTTAGAATGCTTTGTTAAGAAATTAGAGGGTTATACTTTTAAAATTAAGTTGTTTCTTTATTGTAGAAATAAAAAACTTTAAAGCAACTAATTATATTGCTGAATTATTTTTATAAAGAATGATAATTGTTTAAATTAAAAAATATTTATAAATACTTAAAGCCAATAAAATGAAAAAATTACTACTTTTTTCTCTGGCAATCGGCATCACGATAGGTGCTGTTGCTCAAAACAAATTTGCTGTAAGCAACAATAAAGATTTTTATAAAAAGACAGCCGATAGGAATATCGCTGATGCAGATTTAAACAAGCCTTACATCCCTTTTTTAAGACCAAATGGTGCAAAAAAGAATGCTGTTATCACCAAAATAATTGGTACTTCAGGTAATGCTTTTGGACTTTTAGATGGAACGCAGAATTGGTTAGATTACAATCCAGCTACCAATGCTGTTATGTTCACTCACCGTGCATTTGGAGCATGGGGTGGCGCTACTGGTGACTTACGTTGTCTTTTTTCTACAGACTGGTTTGCCTCTGGAACAATAACAAATTTCACAGCAAATACTGATTCCGTAATGTTTTTACAAAATGCAGTAGGTGCTTATCGTTACCCAAGTGGAGTTATTTATAACCCAGCAGGTAATACAGATGTAAATAATGCTTATGCTGTTGTTGTTGGTCCATTTTTAGTTGGTGGAAGTGCATTTACTCATAGTTATTATTGTTCACAAAAATTAGATGCAACACCTTCAACATTGGATACTAATTTAATCCCTTTTGTTTTAGGTAGTTTTGAAAGAACTAATCTATCTGGTGGAAATGGGAATCTTCATATGATGAACCGCATGATAGATGCTTCAAATTATTATATGGATTCTGCTCTAGTAAGAAATGGTGTTTTTAATACAAATACAAATACTTTTGATTGGGGAACTAATATTACAGTTTCTAGATTATTTGGTAGCCGTGTTTTTGGTAATGCAGTTTCTATTTCAGATTATGCATGGAATCAAGCTTGGGCTACTAATGGTTTAGATGGTTATGTGTTTTGTACTGGTATTGATTCTACCATGAAAGTATATAGTGGAACACAGGTTCCTCTTATCTGGAGAACTTGGGATGGTGGTTTAACTTTTGGACCAATTGCACCATGTAGCTATTTTGATAGGTTAATTAATTTAACAGATTCAATTTGGCCTACAGCACTTTCTGCTGCTCAATATAATGCTGGTACTGGCCCACTTGAATTCAGGCCATTTTTTAATGCTGGTTCATCTTTAGACGACCAACAACTTCCAGGTGTAGTGGATGTTAATGGCGATTTACATATGGCTGCTATTATTGAAGGTTATTCTTCATCTGATGTAGATTCATTAGACTATACATATACATCTCACCCAACATTTCTTTTTGATGTAATTTATGATGCATCTCTTGATTCATGGGATGTACGCTTTATAGATCAGATTTTTTCTGCTATAGTAGCTGATGATAATGGTGCTGCATTTACTACTAATCCACCACCTAATATTGGTTGGGAACATTGGATTAATGTTTCTAAAAGTCCAGACGGAACTTGTGTTTTTTATACATGGACTGATACTGATCCAGCATTCAGTACTGATAATATTTCTCCATATATTAAAGGTCGTGCCTGGAATGTAGTAACTAATATGGCTACACTTTCAAAGAATTTTATTGATCCTATTGATGGTGGTTTATATTATTATGTAAATACAGCTGATATAGTAGCAAAACAGGGAACCACTTATTCTATTCCTATGACTTACGTTGATGTGCCTGGTGATGCTGGTGGTAGTGCCGAAGCCGCACTTTATCATTATTTTATTACTGATGCAACTTTTTCTGAAAGTGAATTCACAGAAGTTTATGGTCCTTCAGGTTTCTTTTTTGGTGTTGATACAAAAGAAGTTAATTCATTTAATGTGTCACAAAACTACCCTAACCCTGCAAATGGAACAACAAGTATAAAAGTTACTCTAGCCGAAGCATCAAATGTTTCTGTAGAAATAACAAACATGGTTGGTCAATCAGTTTCTGTTGTAAATAAAGGCCGTTTAGCAACTGGTAGCTATGGTATTAATTTAAACGTTGCTAATTTAAACAGTGGAATTTATTTCTACACTGTTACAGTCGGTACACAAAAAGTAACCAAGAAAATGATTGTTAAATAATATCATTTCTAATTTATATTTGAAAGCCCCGCAATTTGCAGGGCTTTTTTATTTGAGGACAAATCTTTGGTCTGTGACCCACAGATCAATTATGATTTTTCTAATTCGCCACTGTTCAACCCCTTGGTCTGTGATACACAGACCAACTATAATCATTCCCTTTACCTGTGGTTAGTGTCCTCACGAACTATTTCATTTAAACATTTACAATCTTTAGCAGTAAATTCTATATTTGTTTAGTGAGAATACGAACCACAGAACTGATTGTTATTGTATTTTGTTATATAATTAACTATAAATAAGAAAGGCTCCCATTTTGGAAGCCTTTCTTTAATTTGTTATAATGAATTAGTATATCACAACTTTTTCAATAAGTTGTTTCCCGTTTCCACTTATCTTAAGGTAATAAATACCTTCAGCTAAATTAGTTTCGTCGTATACTACTCTAATTATATTAGTGTTAGAATAATTTTTTGTATTTACAATTCTACCGTCAGATGAAACTAATTCAAGTTTATAGTTACTGCTATTTTTTGCAGTAATTTCAACTATAAATTTACCATCAGTAGGATTAGGATAAACTCTGATTCCTTGATTTAATGAATTAATTGTAGTAGATAAAGCATTGTCAAGATATACAGAATCGCTGGCAGAGCAACTGCTTCCAGTTACAGTTAAATAATACCACCCTAAAGCAGGTGCAAGGAATACTGCAGTAGTTCCAATAACAGACCCATCAAAATTTGACCATAAATATGTGTCATAAGTCTGAGCTGTTAACTGAGTGTTTAACTCCCATGGAAGGTATTGTGGGTCAACAAGAACTGTGTCGCCACCTTGAATTGCTACTGACAAAGATCCATTAGTAATTGCAGTTTGAGTTGTATCATTTGAATTATTTGAATCTTCTGCATAATTAATCCAGTAATTAACTAAATAAGTAGTTTGAGCCGAGAAATTATAAGTCTGAGTAAAATTAAAACAAATAGAATCGTTTGGCAGTAGGTTAGATACTAGGGTGATAGTGTCTTTTACTGCAGTATTTAAATCTACTTTATACCATGCATAAATATTCTGGCCAGCATTTACTGTAGATGGACTTACGTTTTTAACACAGATACTTAATGTGTCTGAAGCTGATAAACCACATTCATTATGGGTTCCGTCAGTTGGGTAAGTAATAGTTAAATCAAGAGGTCTGCGTATTCTGACATTATCAATAAATAAATCATTGTCAGCATTACTTAGAGTTGATTCACCATAGAAGCCAAATTTAACTATACCAGTATATCCTGTTAATGGAATTACAACATGAGTTCCTGTTGTTGGAATACTGTTATAAACGTCAGGTGAACCAGCATTATCCCATAATTTTAAAGTGTTTGCACTTGACCATGTTAATCCACCATCAGTAGAAATAACAACTGCAAATTTGTCATCTGTGCCAGTTAAAGCTGGATTACCAGTAGACGCATAAGCTGTTAATGCAAGATTAAAATCAAGTTGATATACTCCAGGAGTTGCGCCTAAGTCTATTTCAGGAGAAATTAACCAATCATATCTAGCAGTAGAATATATGTTTACTCCTGCAGCACCAGTTGTTCCAAGGTTTCCAAAACCATCAGCATTCCAATTTGATGTTACTGTACTTGTAAATGTAACAGGTGCAGCAAGTGCTCCTTCACCTTCTGACCAACAATTTGGTAAGTAAGTAACAAATGGCTCATAGTAAGTTGGAGTAACAGGACCACATAGTGTTGAGAATGACATTGGGCCAGTCCACAAACTTGAGTCAGTACCACTACATTGAGCTGAAATATAAAACTGATATGTTGAACTAGGATTTAAACCTGTTAAAGTGTAAGGATTAGCTGTTACATTATTAATAATTGTACCAGTACCTAAAGTGAAACCAGCTATTCCGTATTGAATATCCCAAGCAGTTTCAGCATTACCAATTGTCCAACCTAAAGTTACCGAGTTTATAGTCATTGCAGTTGCAGTAAGAGCTGTTGGTTTAGGACATGTTGGTGCTTCTTCAACAAATACATCATCAATAATCATGTCGTCATAGTATGGTGATCCGGCGCTTTTTGCAACAGAAAACCTAACCTGAATAGGACCAGTAATTGTTAAAGTATTTAATGGAACAGTTATTTCCTGCCATGAAGAATTGTTTTGAGTAGGACCCCAAACAAACATTGCATTATTCCATGAAGTTCCATCATAAACATCTACTGTTAAGGTCTGGTAATTTGTTGTAACAAGATCAGTATTGTTATTGAAAAGGAAGAAACGTAACTGAGGAACTGTTAAAGTAGTAGTGCTAATAAATGGAGTAAGTAAGTTAATTCCACTTATATTTGCTGTTGCAGATCCATCAACTCCTGCAAAACTTCCTGCATTACCAGTATGTTCAATAAGACTCTGAGCTCCGTAATTTGGCCATGTTGTATTAAATAGCCATACTTGAGGACCTGACATTGACCAGCAATTAGGAATAATTGTAGTATTAAAATGTTCAGCAAATGGAGCATTAAATATACCGCATAAAGTAGTAAATGTGAATGGACCTGTCCACATACTCGAGTCGGTTGGGCTGCATTGTGCTAATACATAAAATTGATAATCTGTACTTGATGATAAACCAGTAAGTGCATAAGTGTTAGCAGTTAAATTGTTTAGAATTGTACCTGTTCCAATTGTAAAACCAGAAATACCGTACTGAATGTCCCATGCAGTTTCAGTTGTACCAGCAGTCCAGCCTAATGTTACAGAGTTTTCTGTAATTGCAGTTGCGGTTAAAGTGTTTGGTTGAATACAAGATGGTGGTCCAACAATATTGACTAGATAATCTTCAGTTTCGCCATAATAATAAGTTCCACAAGGTACAATAGCATCTCCTGAAGTACTTTCATTATCTATTATTCTCATTCTTGTAATTCCTAGCATAGCTGTAATTGGAATTGTAAATGATCCAGAAACAATAGTTTGAGGTATACAATTAATGTTTGATAAAGCTCCGTTTGAATAAACTTTTTCACCAGCATCTGTAAACATACCATTGTGATTTAAATCTATGAAAATAGCTAAACCACTAGTGTAATTTGATGTTCCGCAAGACCCAACTGTAACAGAGAAAGAAGTAGATGAGGTTTGAGCAAAAGTTGGAGGTGCAATAGCAGAATAATCAGAATACTCATTTAATATTGAACCTGCTCCACCAGTGGTTGCACAAGTTGATGAATTATTTAAAGTACCTGTTGTTACATTTAATATTTCTTCGTCAGCAGTATATGTTGGATTTGATGTGCAATAACAACTTGAGAATGGATTTAA
>CAIQJL010000297.1 GCA_903872185.1 uncultured Bacteroidota bacterium
GAACAAGGAAATTATCCAGAGGCACTAAAAAATCTTTTTGCGTCATTGAAAATAAGAGAAAATATTGGAAATAAAAGTGGTATTGCTGCTTCATATGGAAATATCGGAAATATTTATGGTAAACAAGGTAATAATGAAGAAGCTTTAAAAAATTTCATAGCTTGTTTGAAAATTGAAAAAGAAATTGGAAATAAAAAAGGCATTGCTAATTCATATAATGGCATAGGTCTTATTTATGATAGTCAAGGAAATTATGCTGAAGCACTTAAAAATCATATGGCTTCTTTGGCAATAGAAAAAGAATTAGGTAATAAAGCAGGAGTGGCAGATTCTTATGCAAATATTGGAGGAGTTTGTTATTCGTTAGGAAATTTTCAAGAGGCTTTAAAAAATCATTTTACTTCTTTAAAAATAAAAGAATCAATTGATAATAAACCTGGCATAGCAAGTTCATTTTGTAATCTTGGAGATGTTTTAATAAAACTAAAGAGATATAAAGAAGCAAATGAATATCTTATTAAAGCAATAGAATTGTCAAAAGAAATAGGTTTAAAAAGAACTTTGAAAAATTCATATATTGCATTAAGCGATTTAAACAGCTTAACGGGTAATTATTCAGGAGCTTTTGAAAATTTTAAATTATTTATAGTTTATAGTGATAGTATAGATAACGAAGAAACTCGTAAAAAAACAATTCAAAGTCAAATGACTTTTGATTTTGAGAAGAAAGAAGCTGTTGCAATTGCAGAGTATAAAAAGGAATTAGAAAATCAAGGAGCTCTCGCATCCGAAAAGAGTAGAAAACAGAATATTGTTATATTGTTTATTGTTATTGGTTTGTTGTTGGTTTTAGTTTTTGCTGGATTTATTTATCGATCATTAAAAATAACAAGAAAACAAAAAAGCACTATTGAAAAACAAAAACAAATTGTAGATGATAAAAATATTCAGCTAAATCAACAAAATGAAGAGATTTCCACTCAGAGAGACGAAATAGAAGCTCAACGTGACGAAATCGAAGCTCAGCGCGATTTAGTAACATTGCAAAAAGAGAGTATCGAAGAAATTCACAAAGAAGTTACTGATAGTATTAATTATGCAAAACGAATACAGGAAGCTGTTTTACCGGTTAGCGATGATTCAAGATCTGTTCTAGGTGAATATTTTATACTATTTAAACCAAAGTATATTGTTTCTGGTGATTTCTATTGGACAACAAAAATAAATAATTGGCTTATTGTTGCTGTTGCTGATTGTACTGGACACGGAGTTCCAGGTGCGTTTATGAGTATGCTTGGAATTAGTTTTTTGAATGAAATAGTACAAAAACAGGAAATAAAAAATGCTAGTCAAATATTAAGTCATTTAAGAGAAGAAATTATTTATGCACTTCAGCAAAAAGGGTTACAAGGTGAACAAAAAGATGGAATGGATATTTCTTTGCTAGTTATAAATACTGATACAAACGAAGCACAATGGGCTGGAGCTAATAATCCTCTTTACATAATAAAGAAATTTGATAATTTGAAAATGACTCAATTTGAAAGTGATGAAGCATCTTCAAATCTCCAAATTAGTCAATTATCAAATCAGCTTGTAGAACTCAAAGGTAATAAAATGCCTATTGCTATTTATCCAGTAATGAAAGATTTTACAAACCACGAATTTGTTTTAAATAAAGGTGATTATGTATATTTGTTTACTGATGGTTATGCCGATCAGTTTGGAGGACCAAAAGGAAGAAAATTTATGTATAAACAATTTAAGGAAATGTTATTACATAATAGTAACAAACCAATGTCGAAGCAGAAGGAAATATTAGAATTTGCGCTTGCAAATTGGATTGGAAGTTCAGAACAAATTGATGATATAACCATTTTAGGAATTAAAATTTAATGATATTAAATAGTAAAATATATTTGTTTATTTCATTTATTTTTCTCTTTGTTTTAAATGGAAAATCTCAGGATATAGGTATTGTTGATTCTCTTAAAATGGCTTTGCAAAATGCAAAAAATGATACTATTCGATGTCAGATTTTAAATGACTTAATTACAAATGAATATGACGAAAATGTTTGGCCATTGTATAATCAACAATTATTTGATATTTCTACTAAAAATTTAAATAAATCTCTAAATAATAGAGAAAGACTTTATTATTTAAGTTGTTATGCAGTAGCTTTAAATAATTTCGGATATTTATATGAAAGTCAGGGCGATATCTCAAGAGCTTTTGATTATTTTAATAAATCTTTGCCTATTCAAAAGGAAAATAATGATAGAATTGGGATGGCTGGCTCATTATTAAATTTGGGCAAATTATTTCGTCAACAGGGAAATATTTCAAAAGCATTAGAGTATTATCATAGCGCATTAAAGCTTCAGATAGAGATTAATAATAAATCAGGGATCGCCTCTGCTTATAATAACATTGGTTTTGTTTATGATAGTCAAGGTGAATATTTAAAAGCATATGAGTACTACAACAAATCTCTGAATATTAATATTGAAATTAAGGATAAGATTAGTTCAGCAATTTGTTATACAAATATAGCATTTATTTATAATGCGCAGTGTGAATTATTTTTTTCTGGTTCAAAAGAGGATTGCTCAAAAATGGGTAATGCTAAAGCTTTAGAATATTTAAATAAGGCGATTAAAATACAAGAAGAGGTTAAGGATGATGAAGGATTAGCATCATCCTTAAATAGTATAGGTAATTTATATGAGACATTTGGTGACCCATTTTGTACTTTAGGTAAAAAAGAATGTAATAAAATTGCTCAAAAAAAAGCTTTTGATTATTACATTAAAGCTCTATCTATTAGAGAAAAAATTAATAATAAATTTGGTATTACAATATCTTATGAATCATTATCTGAACTATTTTTGAAACAGAATAAAATTGATGAATCATTTAAATATGCAAATCTTAGTATGCAAACCGCTAAGGAATTAGGTTTTCCTGAAAGTATTAAAGATGCAGCTATTTTACTTAAAACAATATATCAGAAAAAAGGTAATTATAAAAAATCAATGGAGATGTATGAATTATACATACAAATGCGTGATAGTATAATTAATCAGGAAAATAAAAAACTAACATATAAAAAACAGTTTCAAATAGAATATGAAATTCAGGCATCAAAGGATAGTATAGTCAATATTACTAGAATTAAAGAAGAGCAGTTTAAACATAGTCAGGAAATTAAACAACAACGAATGTACACTTTTGGAGGCCTTGCCGGATTTATATTAATGCTCGTTGTTGCAGGAGTTTCATATAAAGCTTTTAAAAATAAAAAAAGAGCAAATTTGTTATTAGAGCAAAAAAATATAGAAATTAATCAACAAAGAGAGGAAATTCTTACCCAAAGAGATTTGGTTGTAGAACAAAAAGAAAAAATAGAAGAAATTCATAAGGAGGTAACAGATAGTATTAATTATGCAAAAAGAATTCAGGAAGCTGTTTTACCTATAAGTGATTCTGCTAGGTTCATATTAGGCGAGCATTTTATTCTGTTTAAACCCAAAAATATAGTTTCAGGTGATTTTTATTGGACTACCAAAATAAATAATTTTTTAATAGTTGCAGTTGCAGATTGTACAGGGCATGGTGTTCCAGGAGCATTTATGAGTATGCTAGGTATAAGTTTTTTAAATGAAATTGTTCAAAAGCAAGAGATTAATAAGGCAAATCAGATTTTAAATAACTTAAGAATTGAAGTAATAAATGCTCTTCAACAAAAAGGTGTGCATGGCGAGCAAAAAGATGGAATGGATATTTCTTTGCTAGTTATAAATACTGATACAAACGATGCACAATGGGCTGGAGCAAATAACCCTCTTTATATAATAAAGAAATTTGATAATTTGAAAATGACTCAATTTGAAAGTGATGAAGCATCTTCAAATCTCCAAATTAGTCAATTGTCAAATCAGCTTGTAGAACTCAAAGGAAATAAAATGCCTATTGCTATTTATCCTCAAATGAAAGATTTTACAAATCATGAATTTAAATTGGAAAAAGGTGATTGTGTTTATCTTTTTACTGATGGTTATGCTGATCAATTTGGTGGGCCAAAAGGAAGAAAGTTTATGTATAAACAATATAAAGATATATTGTTACGAAATTCTATAATATCTATGAAAGATCAAAAAGAAGCACTTGAAATAGCTTTTGAAGAATGGAAAAATGATTATGAGCAAATTGATGATGTTACCATACTAGGATTAAAGATTTAATTTTATGATTAAGTGTGTTTTTATAATAATTTATGTCTTATTAGGCACTATGTTATTTCAAATTAGTTGTTTTAGTCAAAATCAACTTTATATTGATAGTTTAAATAAATGTTTAAAAGTATCAAAGGTAGATACACAAAAAGTAAATTTATTAAACCGATTAGGCTTAGCTTACGATAACAATAATTCATTTAAAGAATTAAGTTATTCTGAAGAGGCATTAAGAATATCAAATACTATTGGTTATAAAAATGGAAAACTAGTTGCATTAAATACAATTGGGAATGCATATAATGGTTTGGGTGACTATGAGACTGCCAAGGAATATTTTGTTCAATTAAAAGAATTTGCTTCTAAAATTACGGATAGTTTAGCATATAGTAAAGCAATTTGTAATTTAGGATATTCAAATTTAAAAGAAGGTAATTTTGATGAAGCATTAAGATGGTATATCGATGGTTTGAAATTAGCTGATAAACAGAATGATCTTGATGGTAAGGCAAATATATTAAATCAAATTGGACAAGTATACGATTATAAAAGGAATTCAAAAAAAGCTATAGAGAATTATCAACAAGCGTTTGAAATATATTCGAAATTAAATGATAGTTTAGCAATGGCTAAACCTATTACCGATATTGGCAATAGTTATTCACAGCAATTTGATTTTGATAATGCCCGAAAACAATTTGAACTTGCATTAAGAATTTATAAAAAATTTAATGATAAAGATGGAATCTCTTCATGCCTAAACAATCTTGGTATAGTGTATTATGAATCTGGGGAAAAGCAAAAATCATTAGAGTCCTTTAAAGAAGTATTAAATATTGCGAAAAATATTGGAGATAAAAGTGGTATTGCAACTGCATATATGAATATCGCAAATTTTTATTTACGTGAAGGTGATTATCCTGAATCAATGAAAAATCTTGAGAGTTCATTGAGTATTGCAAAGGGAATAAAAGCTAAAACCATTATTCTTCCATGTTATTTGCTAATTTCTGAAGTTAGCGAACAGATGGGGAATATAAATAAAGCTTATGAGTATCATAAATATTATACTTCAATTAAGGACTCTATTATGGATGAGGAGAGTGCTCAAATAATTGAAGAATTACAAGCAAAATATCAATTTGAAAAAAATCAAAAGGAAATAGAACTACTTAATAAGGATAGGCAAATTCAAAAAGTTGAAATAACAAAACAAAAAACTCAAAAATATGCTTTTCTTATTGGCTTTTCATTAATGGTTTTGTTTTTATTAGTGGTATTTTATAGTTACCGAAAAATAAAAACTCAGAAAATTGTTATTGAAAATAAAAATGAAATACTAAATCAACAAAATGAAGAAATAACTACTCAAAAAGATGAGATAGAAGCTCAACGTGACGAGATTGAAGCACAAAGAGATCTCGTAATAATTCAAAAAGAAAAAATAGAAGAAATCCATAAGGATGTTACTGATAGTATAAATTATGCTAAACGTATTCAAGAGGCTGTTTTGCCAATCAGCTCTGATTCGAGATCTGTATTAGGCGAACATTTTATTCTTTTTAAACCAAAGGATATAGTCTCTGGAGATTTTTATTGGACAACAAAGATTAATAATTTGCTTTTTATTTCTGTAGCAGATTGTACCGGACATGGAGTTCCTGGTGCGTTTATGTCGATGCTTGGAATAAGTTTTTTAAATGAAATTGTACAAAAACAGGAAATTCAAAAGGCGAGCCATATTTTAAATATTTTAAGATTAGAAATTATTAATGCACTTCAACAAAAAGGTGTGCAAGGTGAGCAGAAAGATGGAATGGATATTTCTTTGCTCGTTATTAATACCGATACAAACGAAGCACAATGGGCTGGAGCTAATAATCCACTTTATATAGTTAAAAGTGAAAAGTTGAAAGCAGAAAGTGAAGAACTTTCAACTTTAGACTTTCAACTTTATGAACTAAAAGGTGACAAGATGCCAATAGCTATTTATCCTAAAATGAACGATTTTATAAATCATGAATTTTCATTACAACAAGGTGATTGTATTTATCTGTTTACTGATGGTTATGCAGACCAGTTTGGCGGATTAAAGGGAAGAAAGTTTTTGTATAAACAATTTAAGGAAGTATTGTTAAATAACTGTAATAAATCAATGTTAGAACAAAAGGAAATTCTTGAAAGTGAATTTGAAAACTGGAGAGGTGAATACGAACAAGTAGATGATATAACTGTTTTAGGAATCAAAATATAATTATATGAAAATAAAAATTTGCTTAGTAATTATTTTGATCAATGTTGTTATTGTATTTAATGGTATTCATGTTATTGCACAAAATGTAAATACTATTGATTCTATTAAACAAGTAATTAAGAATACAAAAAATGATACAATACGTATTAAAGCATACTTAAAATGGGACGAACTAATTTATCTGCAATACCCTGATACTTCAATTTATATAAACTTAAAAGTTTGTCAAATTGCTGAAATAATTCTTAAAGAAAATCAAACTATTGTTTTTAATAAATCAACAAAAAAATATTATGCTGATGCTTTAAATAATCTGGGATATATTTATGATACTAAAGGTAATGCTATTAAAGCATTAGACTGTTATAACAAAAGTCTTAAGATCCAAGAAGAAATAAATAATAAACATGGAATGGCAAATTCTTTAAATAATATTGGATATGTATATGACAATCTGGGAAATATATCTGAAGCATTGGAGTATTATAGTAAGAGCCTTAAAATAAAAGAAGAAATTAAAGATTTAAATGGTATGGCCAATTCTTTTAATAATATTGGAACTATATACCAAAATCAAGGTGAAGCTAATAAAGCTTTAGAATATTTTAACAATAGCCTTAAAATACATGAAAAAATAGGAAATAAAGAAGGTGTATCAATAGCTTTTAATAATATTGGAATGATATATAATTCTCAAGCGCATGAGGCATCTTTGAAAAAAAATATTTCATGGGATGGGTTAATAAATAAAGCTTTAGAATATTGTACTAAAAGTCTTCATGTTAGTGAAGAAATTAATAATAAAGAAGGAATGGTTTTGTCTTTTTTAAATATTGGACAAATTTACAATGATAAAGCAAATGTAGAAATGTCAAGAAATAACAAAGTGGAAAGTGATTTTTTAATAAAAAACGCCTTGGAATATTATACTAAAAGTCTTGAAATTTGTAATGAAATTGGTGATAAAAAAGGAATGGCAAATGTTTTTAATAATATAGGAAACATTTATTTTTATCAGAACAATTTATTAGATGCTAAAGTTTACTTTAATAAATCTTATAAATTAAGTAAAGAGTTAGGTTATCCTGATAATGTTTTAAAAGCAGCATCTGGACTTAGAAAGCTTTATGAAAAACAAAATGAGTTTAAATTAGCTTTTAAATTTTATATAGAGGAAGTTAAAATGCACGATAGTCTTTTAAATCAAAGTAATTATAAAAAAACTATTCACCAACAGGCAAATTATGAATATGAGAAAAAAGCTGCTACAGATAGTATTGCTCATATAAAATCTATTGAAATAAAGAATTTACAAGTTGCTAAAGTTGAATTAGAAAAGAAGAGGCAAAGTGTTATAATAATATTTATAATTATTGGCTTATTTTTAGTGATTATTTTTGCTGTATATATTTTTAGATCATTAAGAATTACACGAAAACAAAAAAACATAATTGAAACACAAAAACTTGAAGTCGTCCAAAAGAATACTCTATTAAATCAACAAAATGAAGAAATTTCTACTCAACGCGATTTGGTTACTGAACAAAAAGAACGAATAGAAGAAATTCATAAAGAAGTAACTGATAGTATTAATTATGCCAAACGTATTCAGGAAGCTGTTCTTCCTATTAGTGAAAATGCAAGAATAGTGCTTGGAGAACATTTTGTTTTATTTAAACCAAAAGACATTGTTTCTGGCGATTTTTACTGGACAACTAAAATAAAAAACTGGTTAATCATTGCTGTTGCTGATTGTACCGGGCACGGTGTTCCCGGAGCATTTATGTCTATGCTAGGCATAAGTTTCTTAAATGAAATTGTACAGAAACAAGAAATTCATAAAGCAAGTCAGATATTAAATATTTTAAGATTAGAAATAATAAATGCCCTTCAACAAAAAGGCGAACAAGGAGAACAAAAAGACGGAATGGATATTTCATTACTTGTTATAAATACTGATACAAATGAAGCACAATGGGCCGGAGCTAATAATCCTCTTTACATAATAAAGAAATTTGATAATTTGAAAATGACTCAATTTGAAAGTGATGAAGCATCTTCAAATCTCCAAATTAGTCAATTATCAAATCAGCTTGTAGAACTCAAAGGAAATAAAATGCCTATTGCTATTTATC
>CAIQJL010000298.1 GCA_903872185.1 uncultured Bacteroidota bacterium
GATAAATAGCAATAGGCATTTTATTTCCTTTGAGTTCTACAAGCTGATTTGATAATTGACTAATTTGGAGATTTGAAGATGCTTCATCACTTTCAAATTGAGTCATTTTCAAATTATCAAATTTCTTTATTATGTAAAGAGAATTATTAGCTCCAGCCCATTGTGCTTCATTAGTTTCGGTATTTAATATAAGTAATGAAATATCCATCCCATCCTTTTGCTCTCCCTGTATTCCTTTTTGCTGAAGAGCATTAATTATTTCTTTTCTTAAAATATTTAAAATTTGATTTGCTCTAATAATTTCTTGCTTTTGAGCTATTTCATTTAAGAAACTTATTCCAAGCATTGACATAAATGCACCAGGAACGCCGTGCCCTGTGGAATCGGCAACAGCAACAAAGAGCAAATTATTTATTTTCATTGTCCAATAAAAATCTCCAGAAACAATATTCTTTGGTTTAAATAAAATAAAATGTTCTCCTAAAACCGATCTTGCAATATCACTTATTGGCAACACAGCTTCTTGTATACGTTTTGCATAATTTATACTATCGGTAACATCTTTATGAATTTTCTCAATATGTTCTTTTTGCTCAGTTACCATATCGCGCTGAGCAACAATTTCATCGCGCTGTGTTAATATTTCTTCTTTTTGTTGACTAAGCAAAACATTAGCCATTTGTTTATTACGATAATTTCTATATACAACAATTACTAGTAACCCCATGAGAATAAAGCCAAAAACAAAAGCATACTTTATAAATATCTGTTGTTTAATTTCTGTATCCTGAAGTTGCTTATCTTTATTTAATAATTCTATTTCTTTTCTTTTTTTCTCGCTTTCATATTTTGCTTCCATCCCTTTTATTTGCCTACTGCTCTCTACTGAAAACATACTGTCATTTAATGACTTATAAAGTTTTTGATACTCGTATGCATTTTTATAATTTCTTAAACTGTCATATGTTACAGAAAGAATAGCTGCAGCAGAGCTTTGCCATGGAATCACTCCTATTTCTTTTGCAATTATAATGCTTTTTTTTGCATTATTAATTGCTTCGTCATATTGTTTAAGTTTATAATTTAAAGCAGCAATATTTCCTAAAACAGATGATTGGCCTTCCTTATCACCAATTTGATATCTTAGATCTAACGATTTTTTATAATAATTTATACATTTATCATATTCATTTAATTCAAAATATACATTTCCCAAATTATTATAACAACCAGACATTCTTCTAATATCGTTTATCTTTTCATCAATCTTTAATGACTTAGAGATATAAAATATTGCTTTATCATAATCTTTTTTGTATTGATAGGCTAAACCAATGTTATTATAACATGATGACATTCTACTTTTTTCGTCTAATTTCTCAACAATTTTTAATGACTTAAAATAATATTCAAGTGCTTTATCGTCATTACCAAGTTTTCTTTGAATAATACCAATGTTTGTATAGCTAACCGATATCCATAAACTATCACCTAATATTTCATCTATCTTAAGCGAAAATAAATAGTAATCTAAGGCCTTATCATATACACCCATCTTTCCATAAATTAATGCTATGTTATTATAACATGCAGAAATATGCTTACTTCTTTTAACAATAGGTAAAGAAATATTTTCAGTATATAATTTTAATGCTTTTTGATGAAATTCTATTGCTTTATTTAAATCACTCTTATCTTCATTATAAAAAGCATAATTTGTGTAAACACCTGCTAACCATTTTGTATTATCAATATTCTTACTTAAATTAAATTCTTGATCTAAAAATAATTTTGCTTTTATAGTATCGGTAAATTCAAAAATCAAAAAAAGTTGGGAATAAGCATCAATTTTTATTGTATCAGCCTTATTGCCTTTAATAATTCTAACAAGACTATCTACTTCTTGTTTATTTTGACAAAAAACATTGCTAAAACTTAAGTATATTGACAAAATAACAATATACTTAAATATTCTAATATTGATAAACCTATTGTTCAATTAAATTTTTATTAATAAGTATTAAATTCTTATCCCTAGTATTGTAATATCGTCAATTTGATCCATATTCCCTTTCCATTTTGTAAAAGCAATATCAAGTATTTCCAATTGCTCAGCCATTGACTTATCACAATTATCCAGTAAAATTTCTTTTAACTGTTTATACATAAATTTTCTACCTTTTGATCCACCAAACTGATCGGCATAACCATCGGTAAACAAATATACAGAATCACCTTTATTTAAAACAAATTCGTGATTTGTAAAATCTTTCATTTCAGGATAAATAGCAATAGGCATTTTATTTCCTTTGAGTTCTACAAGTTGATTTGATAATTGACTAATTTGAAGATTTGAAGATGCTTCATCACTTTCAAATTGAGTCATTTTCAAATTATCAAATTTCTTTATTATGTAAAGAGGATTATTTGCTCCTGCCCATTGAGCTTCATTTGTATCAGTATTTATTACTAGCAACGAAATATCCATTCCATCTTTTTGTTCACCTTGTACACCTTTTTGCTGAAGTGCATTAATGATTTCTTTTCTTAGAATATTTAATATCTGATTCGCTTTATTTATTTCCTGTTTTTGAACTATCTCATTCAAGAAACTAATTCCAAGCATTGACATAAAAGCTCCAGGTACACCATGCCCTGTACAATCAGCAACTGCAACAATAAGCAGCTTTTTTATTTTTATTGTCCAGTAAAAATCACCTGAAACTATATCCTTTGGTTTAAAAAGAATAAAATGTTCACCTAAAACAGATCTTGATACTTCGCTTACAGGTAATACAGCCTCTTGTATTCGTTTAGCATAATTTATACTATCAGTAACTTCTTTATGAATTTCTTCTATATGTTCTTTTTGCACTGTTACCAAGTCCCGCTGAGCTTCTATTTCGTCACGCTGAGCTTCTATTTCATCACGTTGTGTAGAAATTTCTTCATTTTGTTGATTTAGCTGTAGATTCTTATCATCTACAATTTGTTTTTGCTTTTCAATAGTTTTCTTTTGCTTTCGGGTAATTGTTAATGAACGTAATATAAAACCTGCAAATACAAGAACCAACAATAAACCAAAAACAACAAACAAAATAACTGTTTTCTGTTTCCTGCTTTTTTCTTCTGAAAGGGCTTTTTGATTTTCTAACTCTTTTTTATGCTCTGCAGTTGCAACTGCCTCTTTCTTTTCAAAATCAAAAGTCATTTGGCTCTGAATAGTTTTTTTTCTGGTTTCTTCATTATCTAAACTATCACGGTAAAGAATATATAATTTATAATTTTCATATGCTCCCTTATAATTTCCTTTTGCAGAATCCAAATTCGTTAATCCGCTGTAAGAAATTTTTAAATACTCTTTATGTCCAATTTCTTTAGACAATTCATTTGCTTTAACAAGATACTCTTCTGCATTTGTGTATTTCTTTTGTTTAATAAAAACATCACCTATATTAATAAAAGAACCTGCAATGCCTGATTTATTACCTAATGTTTCATCTATTTTTAATGATGCAAAATGATTTTTTAATGCTTCAGCGTAATAGCCTTGATCAAAATATACGCCCCCAATATTATTGTAAGAAGCAGCTTCTCCTTTTTTATCGCCTAACTCTTGTTCAATTTTTAATGATGCTAAATAATTTTTTAACGCTGCAGAATAATTCATTTGATAATAATAAATAAGCCCGATATTTAAATAAGAAGCGGCAATGCCTTCTTTTTCATTTAATACCTCCATTATTTTCAAACATGCTAAATAGTTTTTCAATGCTTCTTTAGAATTATCAAGCTTTCCATATACAATTCCAATATTATTATAAGTACGTGCAATGCTTTTTTTATCTCCTAGCTCTTCTTTAATTTTCAATGAAGACAAGAAATTCTTTAATGCTTCTGGGTAATTCCCTAAAGCCTCGTAAATATTGCCTATATTATTATATGAGCTAGCAATCCCTACTTTATCTTTTAATAATTTACATATTTGTAAACATTCAATATGGTTTTTTAATGCATATAAATAATTTCCGATATCTTCAAAATAATAACCAAAATATAAATATGTATCAGCAAGTCCATTTTTGTAATTATTTATTTTTGATAATGCAAGTGCTTTATTTAAATATTCTCTTGCCTTTATTGTATCATTATATTCAAATTCTAAAAATAGTTTATTAAAAGTTCTTACTTTAATAGTATCTTCTTTTGTAGTTTTAAGAATTTTAAGAAGTGAATCTATTGTAGCTGTTTGAGAGTAGCTAAATAAATTAAATAAAA
>CAIQJL010000299.1 GCA_903872185.1 uncultured Bacteroidota bacterium
ATAATTTTTTCTACTCTCTATGAACTGCTTCACTGCTGGATTAAAAACAGCACTTTTTGTTTTAACGGTATTTTTATCTAATACTTTATTTTCTCAAGATTTTAGCGAGCTTGGTTCAAAACGTGTAAAATATTTTTCTGCTGAGGATTATAACGGACATGCTCAAAACTGGTCTGTCTTTCAGGATAAACAAGGAATGTTATATTTCGCAAATAACGATGGAGTACTTTTATATAACGGACAAAACTGGAAAACAATCGGTGCATTCCCTGTCAGATGTTTTAGTCAGGGCGAAAACCAAAGAGTATATGCAGGTGGCGATAATGAGTTTGGTTATGTTGAAAAGGATAAATCGGGAAAACAACAATGGGTTTCATATTCAAAAAAACTTCCCGAAGAATATAAAAATTTCTTGTCTATACTAAGTATTCATCAAGTAGGCAATAATACTGTATTTTTTGGATTCAGAGGTATATTAATTTATGAAAACGACTCTTTAATAAAAGTAATAAGGCCGCAAACCGATTTCAGATTTTCTTTTAAATATAATAATCGAATTTTTATACGCCAAACCGATGTCGGATTAATGGAATTTAAAAATGACAATATTTACAAATTACCACATGGAGATTTCTTTTCTGATAAACCTGTAAATGTATTTGCCCCGTTTGATGAAAACCATGCCTTATTATCAACAAAATTTAATGGTTTATTTTTGGTTAATATTAAAAATATCGACAAAAAAGATCTTCCATTAGATTCAATTTATAAACCATTTAAAACAGAAGCCGATAATTTTTTTAAAACAAATGGCATTTATCATGGAACTATAATGAACAATGGAGACATTGTTTTGAGTTCGGCTATAGCTGGAATTATTATTATAGACAAAAAGGGGAAAATAAAGAGACTCTTTAATAAACAAAACGGACTGCCAGTAAATAATGTGAACTTTGTTTTTTTCGATCGCGAAAACAATATTTGGCTCGCACTTAATAATGGCATTGCATATATCGAGATGAATAGCCCAATG
Source organism: uncultured Bacteroidota bacterium (assembly GCA_903872185.1). Lineage (GTDB taxonomy): Bacteria > Bacteroidota > Bacteroidia > Bacteroidales > GWA2-32-17 > GWA2-32-17. The sequence goes on from CAIQJL010000299.1 coordinate 1,034, forward strand.
AATTATTTTGGAGAAGAAACAGGATATCAGGGAATAGTTGTTGGAGCCATTAATTTTAAAGGTAAATTTTATGTTGGTACATTAGAAGGACTTTATGTCTTAACACAAAACACTGATTTTACAAAAAACGGAGATTCTTTCTTTAAATTTAAAAGATTAAATAAAGAATACAACAGTTTTATGCAATTAGATACAATTGACGGAAAATTGTATGCTGCTACAAGGTATGGTTTTTATAGAATTGATAACGAAGCCGAAACCTGTATAAAGAAAATGGAATTTGCTTATGTTATGTTGCACTCAAAAAAAGATCCCTCTATTGTATTCGTAAATAATGCTGAAGGTGTTTCAATTTTTAAAAAAAATAATGGCGAATATAAATTTTCTGAGCAAATTAAAGGCATTGAGCATGAAGTAAGAAATATTTATGAAGATAAAGAAGGTTATTTATGGATTAATGGCAACAAAGGAGATATACTTAAACTTTCTTTTAAAAAGGATGATTATAATTATCCAACAATCACTGTTTATGATTCATCTAAAGGACTAATAACTGGTGGGGAACCAAGTATTATGAAAGAATGTGATCATCTTTCTATATTATTATCAGATCAAAAATTCTATAGATTTCAGCCTGAAAAATCACCAGTAGGAAAACAAAACTTTTTTACTCCCGATCCTACATTCCCAAATTTTATATATGGCACAAAAGATTCTGTATTATATAATATTGCTTCAAAATATAACGATACCATATGGTATGCATTTACAATAAATCAGGGACTTGTTAAAATTACAAATTCTAAATTGACTATTGTTTCTCCGCTATTTAGCCGTTCTAATGCGGCATTTTTTCTTTATCCCGATAAAGAACATAATCTTTTATGGTATTCTACAAATAAAGGATTATTCTCATATAAATTGAACAATACTGTAGTAGAAAACATTTCTTTTATTACAATTATAAGTGATATTGTTATTGGTAAGGACTCCACCATTTACACAATTAATGACAGTTTATTGATAACCGAAATTCCTTTTATAAAAAACTCTATAACATTTAATTTTG
>CAIQJL010000300.1 GCA_903872185.1 uncultured Bacteroidota bacterium
CGGCCTACAACCGCTAAGTCTGCAAATCCTACTTGTTTTTCGTTTTTCATACACGAATATAATAAAAACATTCGAGATATATTTCTGACATACAGTTAGTTATCAACTATTTTACGAACAATTTACATTGCAACGGTCTTACTCTATTTTAAGCGTCCTCGCTTAAATCCTCACAAAACAAAACGCGATTCAATATTTCTACTTTTTCAGCTTTAATCGGCTAAATCCGTTTAATCAGCGTTGCTATTATTTTTCAAACCTCAACAAAAATAAACCAGCTGTTATACCTCTTAACAGAACTGTACCCGCTTCGTTATTATTTTTAGAATTTATTTCTTTTGTAAGATCATTAAGAATAAAATTCATTCTTTTTATATCAAGAATTTCATTGCACAATGCAGAATTTGACAGCTCATCAAGTATGGCCTTTCCTGTTTTCTGAAATTTAACTACTCTTTGTCCTATATCCGCAGCCTGCCTACCACGATTTGTGTTCCACAATACTTCAGGGGGTAGCATTCCTTCAAAAGATTTGCGTAACAACATACGATCTTTTCCACCCGAAACATAAATATGATCAGGAACAGAAAGGCAATATTCCATTAAACGTTTATCGAAAGTAGGATCACGCATTTCGAGATTATTCCATGCTGCAGCCTGAGAATGCAAAAAGCCGACAATGGAACTACCTGGTTTAATAATTTTAAGTCGGGTAGTAAGTGGTGATGCAGTTTTTGAGAATGAAGGATCATGATCTTCTGCCTGCATTTGTTCTGCAATTTTGTTATTTATTGCATATTCCTTTTTTATTGCAGAATAATCAAGAAAAGGCATATCTCCTTTCTTATTGTTACGAATAATATTTTTTACAGATTGTGGAACATATAATGGCAAAATAACATGGCGCAAACCATAATAAGAAAAGAACTCTTTTGGTTTTATCAAATCCTTTTTACGAGACATTATTTGCAAAAAACCTGGTGTAGGCCACGAGACAGTTGCATTACCACCTTGTCCGGTAAGCATTGATCCAAGATTCATCCCCTGGGCAACTCTTTTTATTTCCGAAATCCAGAAAGTATTTGCTCCTGCATGAAAAGGTTCATCGTGAATTTCTATTCCTTCTTTTATCGCATCAAAAGGATTTACATCTGCTGCATCAACAGGAAACCAATCTGCATTTCCCGTATAATCAGCGGTTAGTTTTGCAAGATAAGCTTCATCTCCAAACCTTGTCTTTGAGGTCATTCCTTTAATATCAAAAGCAGGCGTAGATGTAAAAGTTGGCAGTTTAATTCCTTTTTTCTTAAGATGCATTGCCGCCAAAGCAACTACAGTGCCAGAATCCAGACCACCACTTAATTGGCTTCCCACGGGCTTATATGATCTTAATCTAACCTCAACAGCCCTTGAATATTCTTCGAAAAACTGAGAATAATAATCTTTTTCGTTTGCATAATTAACTGTTTTTGTGCTCTCGGGAAACCAATGTTTATATTGTTTTATTTTTAGATTGTTATCAACTTCCATTGCATGAGCAGGAGGTAATCTTAATATTCCTTCGTATGCGCAATCTAACCCACTACCCTGCCATGAAGTAAGGACCTGTGCAACCCTTTTCATGTTTGGTTTTTTAGGTATTGCATCAATAGCCAATAAAGATTTTATAGAAGTAGCAAATGCAAAGAAATTATCATTACAATAATAATATAAAGCAGAATATCCATGATGATCACGTAAAATATGGAGTTTTTTTTCCATGGCTTGCCATACAACAACTACCCAATCGCCTTCAAGGTAATTGACTAAATCAATTCCATATTTTTCCCATATTTTAGCAACAATAAATCCGTCAGAAATATTAATTTCCTCTTTTAAATTAAGAAGTTTTAGCAAATTGTTACGATTATCTATTCTGCCAGTAAAAAGCACAAAATTGTTTGGTTTTGGCTCGTATGGTTGTTGCTCAGATACTGCCTCGGGTGTATTGAATCTATGTAAATTTCCAATTAAAATATTTTCTGCCGAATATTTAAAATGATTATCACCTCCCCAATAAAAAGCAGGGGAACTCATTATTTCTGATAAATTAGACTCTGGTTTTTTATTAAAATTAATATATCCGTATAGTGCACCCATGATTTAATATTATTGAGAATGCAAAATTACGAAAAAATTGCTAATGAAAACGGCTTACAAAATAAGGCAAATTACTATCTTGATCCATGGGACACATAACAAGAATTGGCACAACCAAAACAACCCTTAGATTTTGCTTTGAGATTATCTATGGTCTGTGGGACACAGACCTAGGATTGGGGAACTCCAATATTGGCTAAAAAATATATTCAACTCAATACATCTCCTCCAACTCCATCATCTCCTCCAGAAGTACCACTCTCAGTATTTAAAATAATTAATTCAACTATTTCCGGCCTAATCCACTTTAATAAACAAATATATTGCATTTCCTTCACTTCTTTATTTCTCATATCGGGTACTCAAATACAAATTAAACCAACCGCCTATTTAAATAAAAAAAATACTGATTTTACTTTTGAATTAAGATTCTTTCAGTAATACTTTCTGCACCATTAATTACTTTTACCAAATAGAGTCCAGGTACAAAATGAGAAACGTCTTTTAATATAGGAATTCCAAATAAAATTTCTTTTTTCTCTTTAGAAATCAATTCTCCTAACAAATTGTAGATTTCTATGTCAATAAATCCATTGTCATTTGAACTCTCATCATTATCAATAAGTATACTTAGCTGATCAGCTGCCGGATTTGGGTAAATTAAAATATTATTTCCATTCTCAGTAATAAAAGTTTCATCAGAACCCATTGATTTTGCACATAGCGAAATTTTTCTTTTTCCACTTGTTTTAGAATTACCGCAGGCATCAGTAATTGTAACCCTATAACGAGTATTGTTAGCACAAAGAGTATGAGTTGTTTCAACTGTTGTTTGAATAGGAATTGTATTCCATTGATATGTTAAAGGCAGATTTCCTCCAACTGCCAAAGCAGTAGCATAACCATTGCAAGGAGCCGTAGATGTTGTTGAACAAAAAGTATTGGCAGTAGCAGAAGAGAGTGAAGAATAAGAAGCAACAATGATACTATTAATTTTTGTTGCACCACAATAATCAGTAACAGTAACATTATAAGTAGCAGGAGCAAGATTAGAAATTGTTGAAGTAGTTCCTATTGTATTTGCAGAACCTGACTTTTTCCAGATATAAGAATAAGTGGGCGTTCCGTTACTTGCAAGAGCAGTCGCTGTTCCTGAATTTGTACATGTTTTAGAATTAGTAGATGAAACTGCAACCTGCAATACTTCAGGCTGAGTAATTGTAACTGTAGAAATTGAAGTACATCCTTTAACATCCGTAACAGTAACATTCCAATTTCCTGCAGATAACGCAGAACAGATTTGGGTTGTCTGAACAGGAGTTGGATCATTCCAAATATATGAATATGGAGCTGTTCCACCATTAGCATTGACTGTCGCAGTTCCTGTTGAGCCTCCATTACATAAAACATTTGTTTGCGCTGAAATTAATGTAGTTAAAACTGCAGGTTGTGTTATTGTTACACTGGATATATTTATACACCCATTATTATCAGTTACAGTTACCGTCCATGTTCCGGCGGTTAATGTTGTAGCAATTCCAGTAGTTTGAGCTGGTAAGGGATCGTTCCATAAATAAGTATAAGGTAATGTACCTCCTACCGGAACTACTTTTGCACTTCCATTTGAACCACCATAACAAGAAACATTAACTTGTGAATTAATAGAAGAAGTTAAAGACACTAATGGTTGTGTAATTGTTACAGATTTTGTAATTGAACAACCTTTTGAATCTGTTATTGTAACAATCCAATTACCGGCTGTTAGTGAGGTGCAATTTGCAGTAGTTTGAGCAGGTGATGGATCATTCCACAAATAAGAATAAGGAGATGTTCCACCAACTGTTACTACATTAGCAGAACCGGTAGATCCTCCATAACAACTAACATTAGTTTGAGTTAATGTAGCGGTTAATAAAGCAGGTTGCGTTATAGATGCAGTGCAAATTACTTCTGTTCCACAATTATCAGTTACGGTAACAGTATATGAACCAGCTATTTTATTTGAAATTGTAACAGCTATTTCTCCTGACGACCACAAATATGAATAAGGTGGAGTTCCTAATGTTGCAGTAACGGTAGCGCTTCCAGTTGCATTTCCGTTACAGGAAGGATTAATAACACTAGTAATAGATGCTTGTAAGAATGGTTTTCTTAAAACATTTGTAACCTTTGTTAAACTGCAACCATTTGTTCCGGTTACAGTAACAGAATAAGATCCCGGAACTAATCCAGAAATGGAATTAGTGGTAGTACCAGTTGACCAATTATAAGTATAAGGTTCATTGCCAAAAGATGGAGTCAGACTTACAGAACCATCTGCAAGAGGAACACCCAAACCATCATAACAAGCTGATGCTGGAATTATTTGTGCGTTAATACTATCAAAACAACCAAATTTTGTAACATATGCATCTCTTAAAGCAGACGCATTTACGAACTGATTTGTGCCAATAATTAAAGTATCTGAATAAAACTCACCTGTTGTTACAAAATTTCTACCAGTTGAACTATATGCACTTGCCTTTCCAAAATCATTTAACTTTCCGCCTATTTTTTTTGCAGTTTGAAATTGGCCAAATGAGTTACATTCTATTAAAAACACATCACTATTTCCATAACTTGTTAAACTAAAACTATCAAAAGACATTGTACCTGCAAATGATCCTGTAATAATTGATTTATCATTATTAATATCTATGCTATAAGATAAATCATCACCAGTTGTACCAATTGATCTTGCCCATTGTAATACCCCATTAGAGTTATATTTAATTAAAAACACATCATTTGTTGCTGAGCCTAAATTAGTATAGTTTCCATTTGAAACAACCGTACCTGTTGAGTCAATTGAAATTGAAGGACTATTATAATGCCCGGTTAAATATTGATTACCAATTAAATCACCTTTATGCCTCCATATAATTTCATTACCACTTCCTGTCATTTTTCTAACCCATTGTCCATTTCCATTTAAATCTGTTTTATATAAAAACCCATCCCAACCAATTGCAGAAATAGTTCCAACATCAAATAATATATTTCCAACACTGATACCACTAAAATAATAACCTGAATTATCAACACTTACAGATCTAATGGTTGTTGAAGAGTTATCGCCCTGAAGCATTTTTGCCCAAATTAAATTTCCATTTTGATCTAGCTTGGAAATAAAACTTTGTCTAATTCCTGAATTTAATGATGTTAACGTAGTTGTGCCACCATAAAAAGTAACAGAAGTTAAAAAATGACCTGTCAAAATAATATTATTATCTGCATCTATATTTAAATTACCCATATATTGTTGATCAGCTCCGTAGGCAATATCTTTTACCCATTGAAGATTTCCATTTAAGTCATATTTTGTTAAAAATATATCATTTAATCCTGTATTTGACAAGCCATTACCATCAAAGGAACAGGTAAGACTATTTGTATATCCTAATAAATAGATGTAATTTCCATCTTTACTAAAAATCATTGAAATTGCTGTTTCAGATCCTAAACCACCAAATTGTTTTAACCATAGAACCTGACCATTTTTATCATACTTTGCAAAATAAATATCTTGCGGACCAGAACATGTTAATGTAAGCGCATCCTGATTTACAGTAGAAGTAAAATTACCATAAGTATAACTACATCCAGTTGCGTCATAAGCTATTCCTACAGGTTGATTTTGCCCAGCACCCGTAAATTGTTTTGCCCACATCCAACCTTGAGAATTCGCAAATATTGTAGAAAATGTGAGAAGAATAACTAGTACCACTTGTTTCATATGCGTGAGATTTACGTGTTTATATCGCCTTACGTATTTTTACCTGATTTGATCAGGTATTTTTACTTGGCTTTATACGCAAATATACGAATGTGGTTATAGGTATTAATACTTTTTCGCCAAAAATTGACGAATTTTATAATACTTATGGTAAAGAAGAGTAAAATAGCCTTAAGTGCAGAGAATTTTTTGGAATAAGAGAATAACTAGCTTGTATAATGGCATTCAGTAAAAAGTGCCAGATGTTCTTAAATTCTAATTAACTTGAGTTCGATATAAGAGCAACAAATACATTATCAATACAAACAACCCACAATGTCATACTGAGCATCCGCCGCGGCGGACGTTCAGACTGACAATTTATATCGAACTCACGTTAATTAAGACTTTAGCAGATTTAATCTGCAATTATTTTTTATGGTTCATCTCCTTGCAAAATAAACTCCTGACAATCTTATAATCAAAAACCTAAGTATATTATAATTACTTTATCGCAGGCCTATACGTTAGGTCTTTCATAAAATAAAAAAGGAGTCGTGTTTACGACTCCTTTCCTATAAAAATATTTATTACTTAAGGTTTTTTATGTGCAATTTTTGTTGATGCAGCAGCAAAATCAAAAGTTATTGCTTTGTGACCGCTTGGAGTTTTTGTTGCATCATGACATTTTTTACAACTAGCTTCGTTTGGTACAATTAAACCCTTTGATTGAGCAGTTGCTAATGGTTTCATTGCTGATTTATAAGCGCTTCCAGCACCATGACAAGCTTCGCAAGTTACACCTTCTGCTTTAAATTCAGCTACTGGAGCATGACATTTTTCACATTCTGGTTTACCAGCAACACCAACAGCGGTATTTGATTTAGCATGTTTAGATTCTGACCATTTTTTAAATTGGTCACCTTTAGCTGCACCAGTGTGGCACATTTTACATTTTGCTGAACCAATGTTTGTATTCTGAGCAAATAATGCTGTACTTAATAAAAAGAACATGCATGATAATAAAACTAAACTCTTTCTCATTGTGTGTTTTTTTAGTTAAAAATTAAAGATTTTATTGTTGACTTAATTTTTTGTCAAAGTTACAAATCACATTTAATACCAAAAAACAACTGATTATGTTATAAAACATCTTTTTGTTGTCCTTTTTTTACAACAGCATTTATATTGTTTTCACAAACAGTCGATTATCTATTTGTGGTTAATTTAGACAACTTCTAAATGCGCTAAGATACTGTTCGCTAACCTTTTGCCAATTATATTTTTTAATAAATTCGAGGGCAGCATTTTGAGCTAATAGGTTTTTGGGCAGGTATTGCTGAAAGTAGAATTTTTGAATTTGATTTGCTATTTCATTATAATTGCCAGAATCTACTAGAACACCATTCTTGCAACACGATAACATTTCCTTATTCCCACTAACAGGTGTTGCAATTAAAAAAACACCTGCTGCAAGTGCTTCTAAATTTGCTATCGACATTCCTTCGGCATGTGATGGTGTAATAATAATATGTGACTTCTGGTAATATTTCTGAACTTCCGGTTGAGGTATCCAACCAGTAAAAACCGCATTTCCAAGATTATTTGTTTGTACAAATTTTTCCATTTTGTTTCTTAAAGGTCCATCGCCAACTAGAAAAAAACGAGAATTAATATCCATCCTTTTTAGTCTTTTTAAAGCTTTTAATATAGTAAAGGGATCTTTTTGTTCAACAAATCTTCCAACAAAAATTATAGTAAAAGGTTCTTCTCTTCTGTCATATATCTTCTCATCGTAATCGCTAACTCCATTTGAAATTATTACATTTTTATTTTTTAATCGTTTGCCTAAAAATTTATCAATATTATTCTTCATAAATTCTGTTTGCACAAAATTTATAACTGATTTTTTACAAATCGACTTAATGATAAAATATAAAGCTAAATGATAAACAAACATTTGTTTTCTATAATACCATGGAATATCGTGACCATGTGACAATACGAAATATGGAATATTGAATTTCTTTTTGATTTTTTTAGCAATAAAACCACCGGGAATAGAAAAATTTGCAAGACAAACATCAAATTTATTCTCTTTCAAATATTCAGTTAAAAACCTACTCGCTTCTTTCATCCATGAGTACATTTCAATTGGATTTGAGCTATGCAAAAATTTTCTTTTAGATTTTAACCTTATAACTTCTAAGTTTTTTATTTCATTGTCGTTTTCTGGCAAATTATTATACCACGTTGTTACAACAACGACATGATTCTCTTGTTTTGCAAAGTTTTCTGCTAATTGTTTGGAAATGTTACCAGCCCCACCCCCCAAAGGAGGATACTCATAATTAAGCACAAGAATTTTCATGCCTGATTAATGTTAATCTTGCTTTCAATCACATAAAGAGGACGCCCTTTTACCTCATCATAAATTCTACCAATATATTCGGCAACCACCCAAATAAGAATAAATAAAAATCCAATAAGTATATAGTTTACAACAGCAAGCCATTCCAGAAGTTTATAAAACTGATTATCAAAAAAGAATCTAATTGCCAGATAACATAAAAATAATATTCCGGTTGCAATTATAAAGATTCCCATTATTAATCCTAACCTAAGTGGCAGTAACGAAAAATTTAATATTCCGGCCATTGCCAACCTCGACATTTTAATAACGCTAAATCCTGTTTTTCCATGTTTTCGATTTGGTCTGTTATAGTCAACTATATCATAACTAAATCCAAGCCAAGGAACCATACCTCTTAAATATCTATTCTTTTCTTTCATCTGGCGAAGTTCATGAACTACTGATTTATCAATTAATCTAAAATCGCCAATATTCCCCTTTATTTTAATATCGCTGGCTTTATAAAGAATTTTATAATACCATTTTGCTGTCATTCGTTTAAAAAAGCCATCATTTCTTAACGACCGTCTTCCATAAATTATTTTCTTCCCTTCCATCCACTTCTCCAACATCAATAAAATTACTTCTGGTGGATCTTGAAAATCACAGTCCATTGTTACAACACAATCCCCATGGGCTATATCAAGTCCAGCGGTAATAGCAGCCTGATGTCCAAAATTACGTGTAAAGGAAAGTACTTTTACATTTTTATCTTTTTCAGCTAAAGACCTAAGTACTTCAAGGGAATTATCATTACTTCCATCATTAACAAATATTAATTCAGCAATTGCATTTACTTTCGAAATAACAATTAACAACATTTCGTACATAGGAATAATATTCATTGCCTCGTTATAAACCGGGAGAACTACAGATATTATTTTACCAGAAATAGAAGTATTCATATTGTAAAGATAAAGGATTTTTATTTAAACCATTAGGCTTAAAATATTCGCAATGTTTAAATCTGTATCTGTCTTATATTTACTACCATTCATCAAATATTGAAATATTTTCATCATAGGTTATTGTTTTATCAAATAAGAATCAGACCTTTGCACTCTGAAAAAAAATCAAGTAAACAACACTTAAAATACTCATAATTAAGACACAAACGAATTTATGCCATTAAGAAAATTAAGAAACATTGGAATTGCTGCTCACATTGATGCAGGGAAAACAACATTAACCGAACGTATACTTTTTTACACAGGAGTTACTCGAAAAACAGGTGAAGTTCATGATGGCCAGGCCACTATGGATTTTATGAAGCAAGAACAGGAAAGGGGAATTACTATTGCCTCTGCTGCAATTTCTTGTCAATGGAATAATCATAATGTTAATATTATTGATACTCCTGGTCATATCGATTTTACAATTGAGGTAGAACGCTCATTGAGAGTTATTGACGGAATGATTGCTGTTTTTTGTGCAATTGGTGGTGTTGAGCCTCAAACAGAAACAGTCTGGAATCAGGCCGACAGATATAAAGTGCCAAGAATTGCATTTGTAAATAAAATGGACAGAAGCGGTGCCGATTTTTATGAAGTAGTAACAATGATGAATAATTATCTTGATGCTAACGCCGTTCCTTTTCAACTTCCAATTGGTGCTGAAGAAAGCTTTACAGGTCTTGTAGATCTTATTGAATACAAGGCATATAATTTTACCGAAAAAGGAGGAGAAGAAATTCCAATTCCTGCCGACATGATTGAGGTAGTAAAAGCAGCAAGAATAACTTTACTTGAAAAAATTGCTGATTTTAATGATGAAATAATGAATCTCTTTTTAGAAGAAAAAGAAATTCCTTACGATTTACTTAAAATTGCTTGTAGAGATGCTTCATTAAAACTATTAATTACACCGGTATTTTGTGGTGCAGCATATAAGAATAAAGGAGTTCAACTTTTACTTGATGCAGTTGTTGATTATCTTCCATCTCCTATTGATGTTGGAGCGGTTGTTGGAACTGACCTTATTGAGACAGAAAAAACTCATAAAAGATGTCCATCAACAAAAGAACCTTTTGCAGCTTTAGCTTTTAAAATTATTAACGACCCATTCGTTGGACAGCAAACTTTTATCAGAATTTATTCAGGTTCACTAAAAAGTGGAATGCCTGTTTTAAATTCAACAAAAGGAAAAGCTGAAAGAATTGGTCGTATACTTAGAATTTCTGCAAAAGACAGAGAAGACATAAGCGAAGCTGGACCTGGCGATATCGTTGCATTAATTGGGATGAAACTAACAAAAACAGGCGATACATTGTGTGATGTAGATCATCCATTATTGCTTGAAAACATTCACATTACACCACCAGTAATTGAGTTAAAAATTACCCCTGCGGTTCGTAAAGAACAAGAGAAACTTGGCGAAGCTTTACGTAAACTTTCAAATGAAGATCCTTCTTTTACAGTTCGTTTTGATGAAGAGACTGCAGAAACAATAGTTGCAGGAATGGGCGAGCTACATCTTGAAATTATTGTTGACAGACTAAAACATGAATTTAAAGTTGATGTTGTTGTTGCCGAACCTTCAGTTGCTTTTCGCGAAGCTATTACAGCAGAACTTGATTGTGACTATAAACTATCAAAACAAACAGGTGGAAAAGGTCAGTTTGCAAATGTTAAAATTCGCATGGAGCCAAATCCTGGTAAAGGATATGAATTTGTTGACAAAATCAAAGGCGGTTCAATTCCTGCAGAATATGTTGTTTCGGTAAATAAAGGTATTCAAAAAACAATTTTAGAAGGTGTTTTAGCCGGTTTCCCTATTGTAGATGTAAAAATCACCTTATTAGATGGTTCTTTCCATCCTGTCGATTCATCGGATATGGCTTTTAGAACTTGCGCTTCAATATGCTTTAAAAAAGGATTTATGAAAGCTGGTCCTGTTTTATTAGAACCAATGATGAAAATAGAAGTAAATACTCCTGACGAATATATTGGCGACGTAGTAGGTAATTTAAACCGTCGCAGAGGAGTTATTGAATCGATGCGCAGATATCGCAAAGGATCACAAAAGTTAAACGGACTAGTGCCTTTAATGGAAATGTTTGGATATGCTTCTCAGCTAAGAAATATTTCGAGTGGACGAGCTAATTATTCTATGGAATTTTTAAGGTATTCACCAGTTAATGCAACTATTCAAGAACAAGCATTAAAGAAACTTGCAGAGAAGAAAGAACAAGAATAATCTGACACAAATAATAAAAACAAAAAACCCCGATTTCTCGGGGTTTTTTGTTTTATATAATTAACATGGCATCACCATAAGTGCCAAATCTATATTTTTCTTTAACAGCAACTTTATATGCTTCCATAAGTAAATCAAATCCTGAAAAAGCCGAAACAGTCATCATAGTAGTTGACTGTGGTAAATGCAAATTACTAATCATCATATTAGCAACATTAAACTCGTATGGAGGAAAAAGAAATTTATTTGTCCAGCCATCAATAGGTTTTAAAAATGAATCTGAAGAAACAGAACTTTCAAGCGTACGCATAACAGTTGTTCCTACAGCACATACATTACTCTTAGCTACTTTTGCCTTATTTACCATATCGGCAACTTCCTGAGTAATGTGAATTTCTTCTGAATCCATTTTATGCTTTGTTAAATCCTCAACATCTACTTGTCTAAAATTACCAAGTCCAACATGAAGAGTTAAAAAAGCAAAATCAACTCCCTTTATTTCAAGTCGTTTCATTAAGTTTTTACTAAAATGCAATCCTGCAGTCGGCGCAGCAACAGCACCTTCATGTTGAGCATATACTGTTTGGTATCTATGAGCATCATCAGGTTCAACCTCACGTTTAATAAATTTTGGAAGTGGAGTTTCACCTAAATCATAAAGAGCTTTTTTAAATGCTTCATATTCTCCATCAAATAAAAACCTTAAAGTACGGCCACGAGAAGTTGTATTGTCAATTACTTCTGCGACTAACTGATCGTTATCGCCAAAATATAATTTATTGCCAATTCTAATTTTTCTTGCAGGATCAACCATTACATCCCACAAACGTTGTTCTCTATTAAGTTCGCGAAGTAAAAACACTTCTATTTTAGCACCAGTTTTCTCTTTATTGCCATATAAACGAGCAGGAAAAACCTTGGTATTATTCATTATTAATACATCGTGTTCAGAAAAATAACCAATAACATCATTAAAGACCTTATGTTCTATTTTGTTTTTAGCTCGGTTTACAACCATTAAACGAGATTCATCTCTGCTATCAGAAGGATGTAAAGCAATTAATTCGTCAGGTAATTTGTATTTAAACTGTGAAAGTTTCATTTTTTATATGATTTTTAGTAATAATTCTGTATTTATAATACGGCCTTTATACGTATGATTTCGTCATTTGTTTTATTTAACCGAAAATTTATTTTAAGGGTTGCAAAATTAGTGCATTATCACGAAAAAGATTCTGGTTCATTCATTAATCTTACAAATTCATCTGGAATCATTGCCTGTTCTGCATTATATTCCCCAATTCTTATTCTTCTTAAAGAAGTTAAGTGAGCACCGCTTTGCAAATCGAGTCCAATATCTCGGGCAATAGCTCTAATATAAGTTCCCCTGCTACAATTTATTCTAATTGTAATTTCGGGCAGATTAAAAGATAAAAGCTCTAATTCATAAATATTTATTGATACTGGTTTTATTTCTATTTCTTCTCCTTCTCTTGCATATTTGTATGCTCGTTTGCCATCTATCCATTTTGCAGAAAATATTGGTGGAACCTGGTTCTGCTCTCCTGTATATTTCACCAAAACTTCTTTAATCATTTCCTCGGTAATATGTTCAAATGGAAATATTTGATCAATTGGTTTCTCTAGATCAAAACAGGGAGTTGTTGCACCGAGCATTACAGTTGCTATATATTCTTTATCAAACTCCATAAATCTGGAAATAGACTTTGTCTCTTTTCCATAACAAATTATTAATAACCCTGTAGCCAAAGGATCAAGAGTCCCTGCGTGACCTACCTTAAACCTAATACCTGTTTGGTTTTTAATAACATAGCGCACTTTATTAACAACATCAAAGGATGTCCAGCGATAAGGCTTATCGATTAAAAGAATTCCACTTTCTCCTGAAACAGGTTTCATTAAATTATACTTAGATTAAAGCCTAGTGCAAAAAGAATTAATATTATGGCACCAAGTGCAATTCTGTAATAACCAAAACCTTTAAAACCATACTTTGTTAAAATTGAAATAAAAGTTTTTATTGCAAGCATTGCTACAAGAAAGGCAACAATATTTCCAATTGCTAAAAGTTTTATGTTTTGGGTATTAATTGTGTTGTCTATATTAAAAAATAAAGATTTGTAGTTTGATAGCAGCTTATATCCTGTGGCAGCAAGCATTGTAGGAACAGCAAGAAAAAAAGAAAATTCAGCTGCATTTTTACGGGTTAACCCTTGCGACATACCACCAATTATAGTTGCAGCAGATCTTGAAACACCAGGTATCATTGCTATACATTGAAATATTCCAATTTTAAAAGCTTTTGGGAAAGTAACTTCCTGATTTTTGTTATTATTACTAAACCATTTATCAACAAAAAGAAACACAAATCCTCCTAAAAACAAAGCAATTCCAACAACGAGCACATTTTCTAGAAGTAAATCAAGAAAATCACCAAAGGCAAAACCAATTATTGCCGCAGGAAGAAATGCAATAAAAAGTTTGTAATATAAATTTATTGACTGAAAAAATCTTTTCCAATACAAAACTAAAACAGATAAAATAGAGCCAAACTGAATGTTTACAATAAATGCTTTTGTAAATTCAGTAGCCTCTAAACCCATTAATTTCTGAGCAATAATCATATGCCCTGTAGATGAAATAGGCAAAAATTCAGTAATCCCTTGAATTACTGCAAGGAGAACCGCTTCAATCCAGGTCATTTAACCCTTATTCTTTTGGTTTTAAAACAAGCGCAACAGCACTAACGATTAACCCAAATAAAATTAAAAGTGGCGCAACGGTTATTCTTCTAGTTGAAAAGATTTCTTCAGAAAAAACGCTTGGGTCGTGTGCTTTTCCACCAGCCATTAATAAATATCCTATTAATACTATAGCAAAACCAACGGCCAATAAAATATAGTTCATTTTTCCAAGAACTGCCCCATTGTTATTTTCTTCTTTTGACATAATGTTATTTTTAAAAATATAACTCTGATGATTTTAATCGTAAATATCTGCTTACTGCAAAATATGATGAAAGTGCAGTTATTATTACTCCTAATAAGATTACTATTCCAAATAAAACTCCAATTAAACTAAAGTCATTTAAACTAATAATATTATCCAATTCTCTTTCTGCAACAGAAATAACCGCAGACAGAAGTGCTATTGCAATTATTGCTGCAAAAATTCCCTGAAATACGCTTGCTTTTATAAACGGCCATCTAATAAAGCTTTTTGTTGCACCTACTAATTGCATTGTTTTAATATTGAATCTTTTTGAATAAACCGAAAGTCGCATTGTGTTATTTATTAAAGCTACTGCAACTACAAGCAATAAAATGCTAAAAACTAAAACTATCAGGCTAATTTTATTTACATTATCATTTATTAAAGAAACAAGATTTTTTTGATAATATACTTCACTTACCTGAGGAAATTGTTTTAATTCTCTTTCTATAATTGCTATGCTATCTGGATTTGCATATTCAGCATAGTACTTAACTTCAATTGCTTGTGGTAATGGATTATACTCTAGATATTCTACAAATTCTTCTCCCAAATCTTTTTTTAGTTGATCGGCAGCCATATCCTTAGTAATAAACAAGGTAGATTTTACATATGGAGCAGCATCAAGATTTTTTTGAAGTCTCAAAATATCAGCATCTTTTACATCATCTTTTAGAAAAACCGAAAAACTGATATTCTCTTTAACATAGTCACTTAATCGTTTTGAACTTAAAGCTAAAATACCAATTAAGCCAAGCATAAATAGTACTAAAGAAATACTAATTACTGTTGTAATGTATGAGCTTACTAGCCTACGAATAATTGATTTGTCGCGCTTTGGCTTCATTATTTAATAAATAAATCCGTGTGCGAAGGTAATAAATATTATAAACACATATATATTAAAAAAATATAAAAATACTCACAATGATTTTGAAAGAAAAAAACAATTTGATTGTTTACAATGAAAGAGAATATTCTAAACCAATAACATACTGGTTTTGGGGCAATACTACATTAAATTCCCTTTGAATTAGATAATAAACACCAAAAGTGCTTTTCTTATTTAATTTGTAATCTACACCTAACGAATATCGATTCCTGTGCCAAGTGTTATCAGATTGCCATTCTCTTGGATTTCTTAGCTGGTAGCGTAGCTCAATTGCAGCATAAGGAGTATAGCGTTTATCGGTATCATACTTTACGGCAAACTTATTTCTAGAATACCATTCTGGAAGATTTCCAATTATACTTGAATAAATATCCCTTTCTTCGGCCTGAATTCTTTGACGATATGACAAACCTATTTTCCCAAGCTTTTTCTTTAATGTTAAATCGAGCATCAAACGATGACGAAAACTAAATGAATTATCATCCTGATATTTTTCAATAAACCTATACACTAAAGCAGCCTTAAAAAAATCGTTAAACTTATATTCTAAACCAAGATTCGTATAAAACAAATTAAGTCGGGTAAAATTTTCTTTAATTCTACATTCCTGTGTAAACAATCCGGTTAATTTCTTGTTAATTTTATAATCAATATTAAAAGTATTCCACGAACCAGCATCTGGATAATTAACCTGTGCAATTACTTCGCTTTGATTAACAAATAGAATAAAGACAGACAATATTAAAATCAAAAATAACCGGCTCATTTTTTTATTAAATTGAGATTTTTCTTTTCTTTGAATCAAAATAATATATACGAAGTGTTGCCATATCTTTCAGAAAATCAATTTTAACAATGTTAAAACGATGAATATCATAACCTGTTCTTGTCCGCAAATCTTCTAACAGTTTTTCGTGATTTTCTGGTTTTATCATTTCAATATTTTCATATAAAATAGTTTTTCCGTTCTCTTTCTTCATAATTACACCTGTTTCTAGTAACGTTGTTACAACAATAATTATAAGATTAATTAGCAGTAACTCATCCCACCCTCCTTTTGCAACAGCAGTAATTAATCCTACTGCAATACAAAGGAATAAATATGTCATATCTTTTATTGAAATCCCTTCAGTGCGATAACGTAAAATTCCAAAAACCGCAAACAAACCAAATGCAGCTCCCATTGACATTTCAATTTTGTTCATCATGTATGTAACAAGGAACACTATTACATTAAAAATAAAAAAAGTAAAAAAGAATTCCCTGTTTTTATAACTTGGATAATATACAAATCTAACCAAAACAAAAACAGACAAGAGATCAACTCCTAACCTTAAAAAGAATTTTGGCGAAAGTTTACTAAATAATTCCCAACTATTGGGCATTGTATCAGATGCGATTTGAAGAATTGTCATAGTTTTATTTTTTTATTAATAAATTATATTTTTGCCATTTTAAGTACAAAGCGAACTTTTGGTTTAAAATTATTTTTAGGAACATCGTTTATTAAATTATAGATGCCAAAACAATATTTACTTATTGCCCCTTCCCTTACTCCAATATTACGAACCAATCTGATAAATTGAGAAACAGTAGCCGCTTTCTCGCGTTTTGCTTCTGCAATTACCATTTGAGGAAAAGAACAAGAAGCTTTATTTTGGTCATCTGCTTTTAAATAATTTAAATTTGTATCTATTGTTAATCTCTCCTGAGAAAATTTATTTACAAATGTCATTCTTGAATAATTAACCCAAATACTAGGTACAAATATTTCGGGCTGATAAGGCGTATGTTTTAAAACAAATTCATTAGCTTTTTGAATCATGCCAGATTCAATATCTGTCACTTTACTTCTTTTTTTAGAAGTTGTTTTCTTATTGTTTTTATGCTTTACTTCAAAAAAAGTTAATCCATCAGAATCAATATATCTTCTGAAACGAATTTTATATCTGTCAGGTTTTCCTATTAAATGTTTTCTGTATAGCAAAAAATCTTTGGTGTCATAGTATAACGATTCGTATCTCTGAACACGCACATTGTTAATCTCAAGTAATCGATATTGAGAAGTCATTCCATCAAGAATTCCAGACAACTCAGTAATTGGAAAAACATATTTAGTATCGGTTCGTTCCATAAGCTTAACACCATCCATTTCTTCGAGTGAAATTGATTCAAATCTGGATAATATAGAACTAAAATCCTGCATTAAAATTCGTATAGATATGTTCTTGTAGAAATAACTTTATCATTAGCATCATATTCCTTTTTAACTGCTTTTAATCCTTTTGAATCATAAGCATAAACTGTTTTTTTTATAACTTTTCCCAAACCATTAAATTCTGCTTCTGATACTTTCTCGCCAGTTGAATTATATGCGTATTGTATTTTCTTAATTAATTTACTGTTTTCGTCAAATTCAGATTCTTCGATTTTGTTTTCTTCAGTATCGTATTTATATGTTCGTTTATAGTTCTTCTCTAGATTATTGCTTGCATCATCAAAAATTACTTCTTCTAACTTATTTCCTTTAGAATCATATTTATTTGTTTCCTTATGCTTTAACGAACCATCTTTTTTGTATTCTTCACTGTAAGTTGTATTACCATTTTTGTCAAATGTTGAATATGAATCCTTTCTTGTTGCATCTTTTCCATTTACAGGCTCAGTAACCATTTCTGTAATAGATTTAATTCCCCAGGTTTTAATAGCCTTCTTTTCTTTCTTGCTTTGTGAATACGTTGAAAAAGTAAAGCAAAAAACAATTAACACAGATAAAATAATACGTAACATATTTTAATTTTTACTTGTTTTAATCACAAAGTCTGGCAATTCAATAGTTTGTTTAAGATCTGTTATTTCAATCTCTTGTACAATTGCACTATCAAGATGATTTGCAAGTGTCTTTGTAAATACATATACCTTATATGAACCTTTTCTTAAAAATTTAAACTCAAACGCACCATCATTATTAGAATCCTGATCATCTCCAACCATTGTCTCGTCGCCATAAATAAGATAAACCTTTTCACCTCCAATATAACCAGTATCATAAGGAACAGTGAATGAAGAATTATAATTAACAGACAAGACCTTCCCTTTAATACTGGCCCTACCACCGTCACCAGGCCCTTTTTTACAAGAGAAAAAGGAGCATGCTAAGATTACTGTAATAAGCAAGCTGAACTTTGTTACAAAAGACTTTTTCATATTATTATTTTATTTTTTTACAACAAATTTTGTGACCGCAATAGCTGTTTTATTTTCAAATATTTTTAAATAATAGCTACCATTACTAAGATTACTTACATCTATTTTAAATTTATCTATTTTAAATGAATCAACTTCTCTTCCCAATACGTCATATATTACTCCAATACACTTACTAACATTTAATTTATCATTAGATAATTTAATTATTGCTGACTCAGTTACAGGATTAGGGAAAACATTAACAGAATTAATATTATCTAAGTTTTTTTCTAAAATTTCTTCTACACCAAGTGCAGAAAAATGTTGAGCATAAATATCATCGTCTATTCCATTTCTAAAATCCTGCCAAACATATATACAACCACCTTTACCATCTGAAATGTTTTTAGGATTCGTTTGCGTATTATTTGCATTTGATACTATGTTTCCACCTACTGTCCATAAAACATTTCCGCTTGTATTTATCCTCTGACTTAAAATATCCCAATTTCCCACAGTTGAATCCTGCCACGTAATAATAGCACCTCCAGATCCATCACCGCAAATATTTGGACTAGTTTGAGAAAGTGCTGTAATTGAAATTTTTACCCCATTTAATGGCCATGCTATTGTGCCTGTCATATTAATTTTTTGCGCATAAATATCATGGTATAATCCATTTCTTTTATCTCTCCAAGTTAGTATTGCGCCGCTTACATTGTCGGATGTTATATCAATTGAGGTTTGAGAGCTATCTGCAGTACAAACCGCAACACCATTTACTAGCCATAACATAGCACCTGATGAATTTATTCTTTGAGCATATACATCATAACCTAATCCGCTTCTTTTATCTGGCCACGTAATAATTACCCCACCAAGTTTATCAGAAACAATTTTAGGATCTGTTTGTTTATCTATTACACTACAAACCGGAACTCCATCTATTGCCCAAAGAGATGCTCCGGAAGCAGCTAAATGTTGTGCGTAAATATCATAATCAACTCCGCCGCGCTTGTCCTGCCAAACAATAAACGCACCCCCCGAACCATCAGCAACTAACCTTGCATTTTTCTGGTTCATTATTGCAGTACAAACTGGAACACCTGTGGCTGTCCACATTATAACACCATTTGTAGATATTCTCTGAGCATAAATATCCCAATACCCAGCTAAAGAATCTTCCCAAACAGCAATTGCACCGCCTGCTCCATCAGAAATTATCTTTACATTCTTTTGTTTATTGGCTTTAACAACAATTGGAACTCCGTTAATTGCCCATTGAGGATTTCCAGATGAATCAAGCTTTTGTGCATAAATATCCCTATCTCCATTTATTGAATCATCCCAAGCAATTATCACTCCTCCATTGCCATCTTCTACAGTTGAAGGATTTGCCTGATCAGCCGCAGTAGTACAAACTCCAATTCCTTGTGCTGCCCATACATTATATCCTAAAGAATTTATTCTTTGAGCATAAATATCCGATTTTAAAATATTGTTTCTTTTATCATTCCATATTATATAAGCACCCCCTTTTGTGTCAGAAGTCAAGCTATAGTCTTTCTGATCATTTATCGACGTAACAATTGATTTATTAACAGAAATGTCATTAGTCCATTGAGAAAAAGAAAGAAATGGATTTAACAACAATAAGAAAATAAAAACAAAATAATATAATGATGATTTTCTGTTCATCCTTTTTAATTTGTTGCGGATTTTTAACTTATAATATTTCATTTTTTAATCTTTGGTAATTTTACCATTAATTTATGGTTAATTTTATTAAAGACTAAACTATTTCTATAAAAGTTGCCTTAAA
>CAIQJL010000301.1 GCA_903872185.1 uncultured Bacteroidota bacterium
AGATTTTACTAATCATGAATTAACATTGTGTAAAGGTGATTCTGTTTATCTTTTTACCGATGGTTTTGCCGATCAGTTTGGAGGATTAAATGGCAGGAAGTTTATGTATAAACAATTTAAAGAAGTTTTGTTACAGAATAATAATAAGTCCATGGTAGAGCAAAAAGAAATTCTCGATTTTGCTTTTAAAAACTGGAGAGGTACAACAGAACAGATTGATGATGTTACTGTATTAGGTATAAGAATCTAAATTTGGTAAATGAAAACACTTTTTATCTTTTCTGTCTTTTATTTTGTGTTATGTGATTGTAATTGTTATTCGCAACATAATGAAAAAGACACTTTGTTAATCCTCTTGAAAACTGATAAGTCAGATACAAATAAATTATTTCATTTAAATAATCTATCATATGAATATTATAAAATTGATTCATATGACAGTTCTTTGTTTTGTTTAAAACATGCAATACAATTAAGTGATTTGCTTTACAGTAAAGCTGTTAATTCTAGTATTAGAAAAACCTTACTTAAGGAAAAAGCTTATTCATATAGTGTTATTGGCTGCGTTTATTATGCTCAAGGAAATTACCAAGAAGCATTAAAAAATAATAAGTATTCCTTTGCAATAAGTAAATTATTAAATGATAAAGAAGGAATAGCAAATTCATATGTAAGTATTGGAAATGTGTTTTATGATTTGGGGAATTTTTCAGAGGCTTTAAAAAATAATTTTGCAAGCTTAAAAATATACGAAGAAACAAATGACAAATATGGTATAGCCTCGATTTATAATAATATTGGAAATATTTATTCAGCTCAAGGCACTAATTCAGAAGCTTTAAAAAATTATCTTGCTTCTTTGAAAATAAAAAAAGAAATAGGTGATCAAATAGGCATGGCTAAATCTTATAATAATATTGGGTGTGAATATAGACTTTTAAAAAATTACTCAGAATCTATAAAAAATCATTTGGCATCTTTAAAGATTAAAGAAACCATTGGAAATAAAAGAGGTATGGCTAATTCTTATGGTAATATTGGAAGTGTTTATGATGATGAGCTTAATTATTCAGAAGCAATAAAAAATCACTTATTTGCTTTAAAATTATATGAAGAAATAGGAGATCAATCTGGTATTGCAAGTACTAATGTTAATGTTGGATTAATTCTAATAATCCAAAAAAAATATAATGAGGCTGAAAAATTTATTCTAAAAGGGAAGGAATTGTCAAAAGAAATAGGTTATAAAGAATGTTTGAGAGATGCTTATAGTGGTTTAACTGATTTGTATAGTGAAAAAGAAAATTATAAAAGTGCTTATGAAAATCATAAATTATTTATTCTTTATCGTGATAGTTTGGATAATGAAGAAACACGAAGAAGCACTATTCAAACACAGATGACATACGAGTTTGAAAAGAAAGAAGCAGTTGCAACAGCAGAACATAAAAAAGAATTAGAAAATCAGAATGTAATAGCTAATGAAAAAAGTCGAAAACAGAATTTGGTTATATTGTTTATTGTAATTGGCCTTTTAGTAGTAATTATTTTTGCCGGATTTATTTTTCGCTCTTTAAAAATTACACGCAAACAAAAGAAAACAATAGAAAATCAAAAGCAAATAGTAGATGATAAAAATTTACAGCTAAATCAACAAAATGAAGAAATCTCAACACAACGTGATGAAATAGAGGCACAACGTGATGAAATAGAAGCTCAGCGAGATTTAGTAACAATTCAAAAAGAAAAAATTGAAGAAATTCATAAAGATGTTACAGATAGTATAAATTATGCTAAACGAATTCAAGAGGCGGTATTGCCAGTAAGTGATATTTCAAGGTCAGTTTTAGGCGATCATTTTATTTTATTTAAACCAAAAGATATAGTATCAGGCGATTTTTATTGGACAATAAAAATTAAAAATTGGTTAATTGTTGCAGTTGCCGATTGTACAGGGCACGGTGTTCCTGGCGCTTTTATGAGTATGCTTGGAATTAGTTTTTTGAATGAAATAGTTCAAAAACAAGAAATTAATAAAGCAAATGAAATATTAAATCATCTTAGAGTAGAAATAATAAATGCACTTCAGCAAAAAGGTGTTCAAGGTGAGCAAAAAGATGGAATGGATATTTCTTTACTAGTTGTTAATACTGATACAAACGAAGCGCAATGGGCTGGAGCAAATAATCCTCTTTATATAGTTAAAAGTGAAAAGTCGAAAGTCGAAAGTGAGGAAAGATCTGACTTTGAACTTTCAAACTTTCAACTTTATGAACTCAAGGGTGATAAGATGCCAATTGCAATCTACCCAGAAATGAAAGATTTTACAAACCATGATTTTATTTTAAATAAAGGTGATTCTGTATATTTATTTACTGATGGTTATGCCGATCAATTTGGTGGAACAAAAGGAAAAAAGTTTATGTACAAACAATTTAAAGAATTATTGTTACAGAATAATCAAAAGTCAATGGTTGAGCAAAAAGAAATTCTTGATTTTGCTTTTGAGAACTGGAAAAGTATAACTGAGCAAATTGATGATGTTACTGTATTAGGAATAAAATTTAATTAATTTAAATCTTTTTATGTAAAATAAGTAATATGAATAAAACGCAATTCTAAAGTATTTATGAAAAATTACGCAATTTACTATTTATTTAGTTTCATTTTCTTTTGCAGTATATGCAAAAGTGTAGGAGCTCAAGAAATTGTACAAATTGACTCACTTAATAAAATTCTTAAATCATCAAAGTCTGATTCTATAAAGGCAAATTGTATGAATAAACTTTCCGAAATATATAGGGCAGTCGGAAATTTAGATTCTGCAAATTATTATTCCTTTAAAAGTCTAAAGATTTCAAAACGGATAAATTATAAACAAGGAGTAGCAACGTCTTTGTATTATCTGAGTATTGTTAATTATATTAGAGGAAATTATATTAATGCGATTGATACAATGACTATTGCTGCTGAAATGTTTAAAACTGCTGGAAATTTGAAAGATTATTCATCCCTTCTTTCTGTAATTGGTGGTATTGAAAATGCAATGGGTAATCTTTCTAGTGCGTTGGATTATCAATTACAGTCGCTTAAAATTAAAGAGATTATTGGAGATTCTACCAATTTGCCTACGGCATTCAATAACATTGGGAATGTTTATGCTTCAAGTTTTGAGTTTGAAAAAGCACTTTCATATTTCCAACGTGCATTAAAATTGAATATTAAATTTAAGAAATTTAACGTAATACCTGATAATTATTTTAGTATTGCAAATATGTATTCTACAATGAAATGTGATTCATTAGCCCTTGTTAATGTTAATATTTCTATACATCTTTCAGATAGTCTTGGACAAATAGAATCACTTTCTTATTCATATGGTTTAGTTGCTAGTATTTTACTTGAAAAAAATGATTTTAAAGGTGCTAGTGAATATTGTATGAAATCGTTAGCAATTTCAGAAAAATTTGATGATAAGCGAATGATTGCAGTTAATTGCAAAAGACTTGGAATTATTTATCAAAAAAATGGAGAGAAAAAGAAAGCTGAATCTTTTATGTTGAAAGCTTTGCAAATAGCTGAGGAAATAAATTTCCTGGAGAATGTTATAGAATGCCAATACTCTTTAAGTCAATTATATGAAGAAAATGGAGATTACCAAAAAGCACTTTTATATTATAAAGAATGTAAGGATGCAGAGGCTAAGCTTTTTAATGAGGAGAAAGGAAAAGAAATGACTAGAAAAGAAATGACTTATGAATTTGATAAAAAACAAGCAATTAATAAATTGGAGCAAAATAAAAAAGATGCTGTTGCTAGAGAGAAGGAAAATAAACAAAAAATTATTATTTATTCAATTAGTTTTGGTTTATTATTAGTATTATTTATTTTATTTGTTATTTTTAGAAGTTACAGACAAAAACAAAAAGCAAATTATATAATTACTCAACAAAAAAACGAAGTTGAAAATCAAAAAAATATTATTGAAGAAAAACACAAAGAAATTACAGATAGCATTAATTATGCAGAACGTATACAACGTAGCTTTCTAGCTACAACAGAATTATTAGATGAAAACCTTAACGAGTATTTTGTTTTCTTTTTACCCAAAGATATCGTAAGTGGCGATTTTTATTGGGCTAATAAGTTAAATAATGGTAATTTTGTGCTTGTAACTGCCGATAGTACTGGGCACGGTGTTCCGGGTGCTATTATGAGTATATTAAATATTTCTTCGCTCGAAAAAGCTATTGATCAAGGCTTGATTAATCCTTCTGAGATACTAAACAAAACACGTAAAACAATTATAGAACGTCTAAAAAAAGATGGAAGTCAAGAAGGTGGTAAAGATGGAATGGATGCAAGTTTGATTTGTTTTGATGGGTTAAATCAAAAATTAACATATTCTGCTGCTAATAATCCAATTTGGATAGTTAGAACTAAGAATGTGATAGAATTAAGTCCAGATAAAATGCCTGTTGGTAAACATAATAATGATGATGTTCCATTTACTCATCATAGTTTTGATTTGCAAAAAAATGATATGGTTTATACTTTTACTGATGGTTTACCTGATCAATTTGGTGGACCAAAAGGGAAAAAATTTATGTATAAACAACTAAAAGAGTTATTAATTAATATTTCAGAATTTCCAATGTTAAAGCAAAAAGATATTTTAACTTCATCATTAAATAATTGGAAAGGTGATTTAGATCAAGTAGATGATATTTGTTTAATTGGAATTAGAATATAAATGAAATTTATACTACAAAATATTATTCTTCTTTTTATTGTTTTAAATACTTGGCATTGCTTTTCTCAAGATATACAGAGGATAGACAGTCTTGAAAAAATTAATTCAATTACTAAAGTAGATACGATCAAAGTAAATGTACTAAATGAACTTTTTTTAGAATTTGAATTTGAGGATACTTTAAAAGCTGAACAGTATTTAAATAAAGCACTTGAATTATCTGAAAAGATTGGATATAAAAAAGGGCTTGCAACAACTTATAATTTCCTTGGCTACTATGCTGAAGATAACGGTAATTTATCTGAAGCTCTAAAAAACCATATTTTAAGTTTAAAAATTAGAGAAGAAATTAATGATAAAAAAGGCATTGCAGATTCTTACAGTAATATTGGCAATATTTATTCAGAACAAGGAAATTATCCAGAGGCACTAAAAAATCTTTTTTCATCATTGAAAATTAGAGAAAATATTGGATATAAAAGCGGTATTGCTTCTTCATATGGAAATATTGGAAATGTTTATGGTAAGCAAGGTAATAATGAAGAAGCTTTAAAAAATTTCTTAGCTTGTTTGAAAATTGAAAAAGAAATTGGAAATAAAAAAGGCATTGCTAATTCA
>CAIQJL010000302.1 GCA_903872185.1 uncultured Bacteroidota bacterium
TCATACATATTCGGCTAATGGGGGTCGTATATGTATGACTCGAGTCATATTTTATATTTAGTTTTTCTATATTCATTTTAATCATTTTAACTAAAATCAAATTTATTAAAATAAATCAACTAAAACAAGTCATCGTACGGAGACTTAATCTTTTGCAAGTAATGTGAACTTACATGAGTATAAATTTCAGTTGTTTTTGAACTTCTGTGTCCAAGTAGCTCTTGTATATATCGCAAATCAGTTCCCGATTCTAATAAATGTGTGGCATAACTATGACGCAACCAGTGTAATGTAACCGGCTTAGTAATTTTACATTTTTCCAAAGCTTGCTTTAAAATACTTTGCAAACTCTGTTCGCTATATCTTTCACCAGGTGCATTTCCTTCAAAAAGCCAAACTTTTGGTTTATATAAGCGATAGTATTCTCTCAACATTTCAATAATTTTCAAAGTTAAAGGAGCTACTCTATCTTTATTCCCCTTAGCTTTTTTTATCATTATTAAACCACGTTTACTATCAATGTCAACAGGTTTTAAATTTAGTAATTCACTTCTACGAAGACCACATGCATAAATCAAACTTAACATAGCCTTGTGTTTAATGTTTGCATGCGATTTTAATATTAACGAGACTTCTGCTTTACTTAATACATTTGGTAATTTAAGTTCATGCCGAGGTCTTTCAATTTTATCAACCTCAAATTCACATTTTACTATTTCCCTAAAGAATAACTTAGTTCCATTAATTACCTGATTTTGATATGCATAACTTAAGTTTTTAGCAATAATATATTGATTAACAAAGTCTATCATATCACTATTGTTTACCTCTAATAAAGGTTTTGGCCAGATAAAAGCCAAAAATACCTTAAGGCAGTCTGCATAACTATTTATTGTTGATTCGCTGTATCTTTTATGTTTCATCCAAAGTTGAAATTCGGATATTTTTGTTAAAAAATCCTGAGAAAATGGTTTTAAATGTGTATCCTTTTTTTTACAATTTGGTTGTATTTCTGGAGAAATATTTAATATAGATTCTGATTTTGTTCTATTTAATGCCGAAAAATCAAATGTTGCTAATGGTTCTAAAGCTGTATAAAATTTATTTTTATTAAATTCACTTTCAAATATATACCATTTACCTTTTGTCTGGCTCCAACTGGCAGGAGTCTGAGTTTTAACTGCTGTATTTAACTTATCATTAAAAGGAAACAAAATAAATATGACTTCTCTTTTTCGATGGGTTCCAGGTAATAATGCAATCTTTGTTTTCATGGAAATTATTAAGATAAGAAACTGTTAAAAAATAATTTCCTGTAAAATAATAGCAGAATTTCTCAGATTCCAAAATTTTCGGTAGATTTATGCGTAAAATGTTCGTTGAATTAAACTATGAATACAAATTTAAACAAAGTAAATTTCACACAATGTGTTGAATGCGGAAAAGACCTTCCTGGACGTATAGGTCAGAAATTCTGTAACGTTTATTGTAAATCTGCTTTTCATTATAAAAAATCTAAGCATGAAGAATCGAGCAGATATGATATTGTAATGACCAAAATAAAACTCAACCGCAGAATTTTAAAAATGTACAATTTAGCCGGACAATCACAAGTTAAGGAAGAACTTTTGCTTAAAGAAGGGTTCGATAGTAGATATCATACTAATAGTTGGTCCGCTAAAAATGGAAATAAATACTATTTCTGCTTCGAATTTGGTTTTCGAAATTTGAATGATGGAAAATATATGTTAATTAAGTGGCAAAACTATATGGAA
>CAIQJL010000303.1 GCA_903872185.1 uncultured Bacteroidota bacterium
CTTTACATAATAAAGAAATTTGATAATTTGAAAATGACTCAATTTGAAAGTGATGAAGCATCTTCAAATCTCCAAATTAGTCAATTATCAAATCAGCTTGTAGAACTCAAAGGAAATAAAATGCCTATTGCTATTTATCCTGAAATGAAAGAATTTACAAATCACGAATTTGTTTTAAATAAAGGTGATTCAGTATATTTGTTTACCGATGGTTATGCTGATCAGTTTGGCGGGCCTAAAAAAAGAAAGTTTATGTATAAACAGTTTAAAGAAATATTGCTACAAAACAGACATAAGTCAATGTCTGAACAAAAAGAAACTCTTGAAACTTACTTCAGAAACTGGAAAGATGAAAATGAACAAATAGATGATGTAACGATTTTAGGGATTAAAATTTGAAATTAACATAGCCAGAAATACTTCCAATGATTAAAAAGTACATTTTATTTATTTTTCTTTTAATTACCTATTCTAGTTTTTCCCAGAAACCGGATAATACTGAATTAGAAAAAATGTATTTTCATGCTTTTGATATAGAGCAAACTTTTCCAGATAGCTCACTAAAAATTTACGAAAAAGTAATTTCAATAACAAAAAATAATCCTAATAATAAATATGTAGCTTATACATACGTTAGACTTTCATACTTAATGTATAGCAAAGAGAGCGACCTGGCTAAGAGATTGGAAGTGAATTTAAAAGCAGCAAAAATATTTCAAACTATTCAGGATACAGTAAATTATATTGTACAATATCAAACCATTTCGGTAATATTAGCTCAATTAGGCAGAAATGAGGAATCATTATACTATTCTCAAGAAGTATTAAAATATGGCAAATTAACAAATAACAGTAATTTAATAATTATAGCTTCATGTAGTATTGCAGACTGTTATTGCTGGAAAAAAAGATCTGACACTGCAGTGTTTATTTTAGAAAATCTAAAAATACATCCCCCATCAAATACTTCATTATCTGATTTAGGAGCCATTTATCAGAATTTAGGAAATTCATATTTTAATTTAGCTAATGATAACGGTAACTTAAAAAATTACAATTATGCAATTGTAAATACTAAAAAAGCAATTGATATTTTTAGCAAATTAGAAAACAAAGAATTTGATATTGCTTATTTATATGGATTAATAGGAGCTTCAAATATGGCATTAGGTAATTATGTTGAATCTGAAACTAATTACAAATTTGCATTAAATATATTTGAAACAAATCAAATGTTAGTCGATTTAGAACCCATTTATAATGAGCTTATTCAATTATATATAAAAAAAGAAGATAAGAATAAAGCTATGTATTATTTAGCAAAACATGATAGTATCTCAAGAGCTATATTTAATAATGAAAATATTCAATCGGTTAGTGAAATGAAAATTCAATTTGAAACAGAAAAGAAAGAATCTGAAAACAAATTGTTACAAACCGAAAATTTACTTTCAGTTAAAACTATTAAACAACAAAAAATAATTTCAATATTTATTATAACTAGTCTATTGATAGTCTCAATTCTTGCCTTATTTATTTTTAGAGGTCTAAAAAAACAACGAAAAGCTAACAGAATAATCTCTGAACAAAAACTTATAGTTGAAAAGCAAAAGGAAATAGTTGACGAAAAGAACATTCAACTTAATCAACAAAATGAAGAAATATCTACTCAGCGAGATGAAATAGAAGCACAGCGAGACGAGATTGAAGTTCAGCGTGATTTAGTGACTGAACAAAAAGAACATATTGAAGAAATTCACAAAGATTTAACAGATAGTATAAACTATGCAGAACGAATTCAACGCAGTTTTCTTGCAACAAAAGAATTACTTGATGATAATTTGAAAGAATATTTTGTTTTCTTTCAACCTAAAGACGTTGTGAGTGGTGATTTCTATTGGGCTGGTAAGTTAAATAATGGTGATTTTGCTTTGGTAACTGCTGATAGTACGGGTCATGGTGTTCCAGGTGCTATTATGAGTATTTTAAATATTTCATCTATAGAAAAAGCAGTTGAGCAAGGTCATTGTAAATCTTCAGAAATATTGAATCATACGCGTAATTCTATTATTGAACGGTTAAAAAAGGATGGTAGTCTTGAAGGTGGCAAAGATGGAATGGATGCTAGTTTAATTTGCTTCGATTTTGCAAATCTTAAGTTAACATACTCTGCTGCCAATAATCCAATCTGGGTTGTTAGAGAAAAAGAAATAATAGAATTAAATCCCGATAAAATGCCTTTAGGGAAACACGATAAAGATATGATTCCATTTACTCAACATGATTTTCAATTATTTAAAAACGACTTGATTTATACTTTTACTGATGGCTTACCTGATCAGTTTGGAGGTCCTAAAGACAAGAAATTTATGTATAAACAATTTAAAGAAATATTACTCCAGAATTGTCAAAAGCCAATGTTGGAGCAGAAAAATGCAATTGAAACTGCCTTTAATGAATGGAAAGGATTGAGCGAACAAATTGATGACGTTACAGTATTAGGAATAAGAATTTAACTTTATTATTTTTGTGAGAACTTATGAAATTTTCTGATTCTGATATCGTAATAAATAAATTAACGCAAAGCGTGTTTAATTGTTTTATTGTGAGATACATTGCGTTTATTGTCTTTTTCATATTTAGCATAAGTATTACTAGTTTTGCACAAAACCGTACCATAGATTCATTGAAACTTATTTTAAAATCTGCAAAGCACGACACTATACGTATGCAAATTCTTGATGAAATGGTCAAAGTAGAAAATGATGATTCGCTAAGCTGCATTTATGACAAACAACTTGATGCACTTGTTCAGAAGAACCTTGCTTTAAATCCACCGGCAAATTTGAAAAATAGTATTTTAAAATTTAATGCAAATCTTGTTTTCAGAAAAGGATTAAGTTGTTATAGGCAAAGTGATTACGTTAAAGCACTTGATCTTTATAATCAAAGTTTAAAAATTCGAAAAGAAATTGGTGATAAAATTGGAATATCATATTCTTTAAATAGTATTGGTTTAGTTTATTCAAATCAGGGCGATAACTCAAAAGCAATTGATTATTATAATAAAAGTTTAAAAATAAGCACTGAATTAAAAAATAAAAGCAGAATTTCTACTACTTTATACAATATTGGAATTGTATATTACAATCAGGGTGATATTTCAAAAGCGCTTGAAAATTATAACAAAAGTTTACAAATTGATAAAGAGCTTGGTGATAAAGGTGGTATCTCTTTTTCATTAAATACAATCGGTGTTATATATTATAATCAGGGAGATCTACCTAAAGCAATTGAATATATTAATAATAGTTTAAAAATTTTAGAAGAAATAGGAGATAAAAGAGGAGTTTCTAATGCTTTAATAAATTTTGGAATGGTTTGTTCTGAGCAAGATGATTTTGCAAAAGCATTAGAATATTATAACAAAGGTCTAAAAATTCTTGAAGAAATAGGAGATAAAAACGGAATTTCATTGTCATTAAATAATATTGGAATTGTATATTCAGAAATGGCAAATGAAGCAAAGTTAAAACATGATAATAAAGCGTGCGATTCTTTAATAGATATTTCTCTTGATTATTATAATAAGAGCATGAAAATTCGTGAAGAAATAGGTGACAAGAGTGGCATTTCTGCATCATTAAATGGAATGGGGCAAATTTATTTTAGCCATCAAGATTATATTAAATCAATTGAGTATTTTAATAAAAGTTTAAAGTTAAGTGATGAACTAGGTGATAAAAGTGGTATTTCAGCCTCATTAAATAATCTTGGTAAAATTTATTTAATAAGGAATGAAACTCAGAAAGCATTGACATGTGCTCAAAGGGCATATAACCTTACTAAAGAGACAGGGTATGTTCAAGATATTAAAAATGCAGCTAAATTATTGGAAGAGATTTATGCAAAGCAAGGTAATTATAAATTATCAAGACAGTATTTTGGTGAATATATTGCTATGAGTGATAGTATGAAGAAAGATGAGAACCAAAAACTAGTACAACAAAAATATTTTCAATACCAATATGAGAAGCAGGCAAGTGTTGATAGCATTGCAAATAGTAAAGCAATGGAAATTAAAAATATTGAAATAGGTAGACAAAAAGCTGAAAGTAAAAAACAAAAAATTATTATAGTATTTGTGGTATTTGGTTTAATCTTGATAGCTGTTATTGCAGTTATTATATTGCGTTCTTTGCGAATTACTCGCAAGCAAAAAAATATTATTGAAAACCAAAAACAAATGGTTGATGAAAAGAATTCAATGCTTAATCAACAAAATGAAGAAATTTTAGCTCAAAGAGATGAAATTGTAGCACAGCGTGATTTAGTGACTATTCAAAAAGAACAAATAGAATTTATTCACAACGAAGTATCACAGAGTATAAATTATGCAACTCGACTTCAGTCATCTATTTTACCTGGATTTGAAATTATTAAAGATTTTGTTTCTGATCATTTTGTTTTATATAAACCTAAAGATAAAGTTAGTGGTGATTTCTACTGGTGGTCAATTGTTGAAGATCATTTAATAATTGCAGTTGCAGATTGCACAGGTCACGGAGTTCCCGGAGCTTTTATGTCAATGCTTGGTACTTCATTTTTAAGGGAAATTGTTGTTAAAGAATATATGACCAATCCTGGTATAATTTTAAAACGTTTACGCAAAGAAATTATACATACTTTAAAACAAAAAGGAACTTCAGGTGAGCAAAAAGATGGAATGGACATGGCTCTTATTGCAATAAATAAAGATAACCTCGAATCGTTATATGCTGGAGCAAATAACCCGTTATATTTGGTAAGAAATGGTGAGCTAATTGAAATTAAAGGTGATAAAATGCCTATTTCAATTCATATTAGAATGGAGCCTTTTATAAATAATAATTTAAAACTAGAAAAAGGCGATTGTATATACTTGTTTACTGATGGTTTTGCCGATCAGTTTGGTGGTCCAAAAAACAGGAAGTTTATGTATAAACAATTTAAAGATATATTGTTATTAAATTGTCACAAATCAATGGCCGAACAAAAAGAAATTATTGAAAGTGCTTTTGATAATTGGAGGGGAGATGGTGAGCAGATAGACGATGTTACCGTATTAGGAATAAAAATTTAATAGTCCTATAATAAAATGCAAAAACGAATAATTATTATTGTTCTATATTTTTCGTTTTTCGTTTTTAATTCATTTTGCTTTTCTCAGAATACCAGAATTGATTCTCTTTTAACAGTTATTAAAACTGCAAAAGAAGATACTCTTATTGTAAATACTCTTAATGAGCTTTTTTTGGAGTATGAATATGATGATGATAAAAAAGCTGAAGAATGCTTGAATAAAGCATTTTTATTGTCAAAGAAAAAAGGGTATCAAAATGGGCTTGCTTGCACCTATGAAAACAAAGGTTTTTTTGCTGCAGATAAAGGTAACTATTTCGAAGCATTAAAGAATTATTTAGCTTCTTTAAACATAAGAGAAGTTCTGGGAGATAAAGAAGATATTGCAATGTCATATAATAATATAGGCAGTGCTAATCTGGCTCTTGGCAATTATCCAGAGGCATTAAAAAACTTTTTTTCATGCTTGAAAATAATGGAATTAATAGGCAAGAAAAGAAGTATTGCCTCATTATATAATAATATTGGAATAGTTTATAACAATCAAAATAATTATCCCGAAGCATTAAAGAATTATAAAATTTCATTGAAATTAAAAAAAGAATTAGGCGATAAAAAAGGTGAAGCTGCTTCTTATAATAATCTTGGTGCAATTTATAATCTTCAAGGTAATTATTCCGAAGCATTAAATAATTACAAAATTTCTTTAAAAATAAGGCAAGAGTTAGGTGATAAAGTGGGCATTGCTCAGTCTTTTAATAATATTGGTTCGGTATTTAATTCCCAGGAAAATTATACTGAAGCCTTAAAAAATCATTTTGCTTCTTTAAAAATAAAAGAAGAAATTGGTGCAAATGCAGGAATTGCAGCTTCATATATTAATATTGCTGCTGTGTATTCCAAATTAAATAAAAATAAAGAATCTGAACAATATCTTATTAAAAGTGAAATTCTGTCAAAGAAAAACGGACTTAAGAAATATTTAAACGATGTTTATAAATCCTTTACAATTTTAGATAGCGCAATAGGAGATTATAAGGGGGCGTATGAAAATTATAAATTATATATTCTTTACCGTGATAGTTTAGATAATGAAGAAACCAGAAAAAAAACTATTCAGAGCCAAATGACTTTTGATTTTGAAAAGAAAGAGGCAGTTGCAACTGCAGAGC
>CAIQJL010000304.1 GCA_903872185.1 uncultured Bacteroidota bacterium
ATAAAACACTAATGAAATATATTAAGTTTCTTTTAATTTTATTTTTTGCTGTTTTAATTTGGTCATTAATTAAACCCAAAGAATATTTCACCTGGTTTTTAGAAGTTTTTCCAGCATTAATAGGATTAATAGTTTTGGCATTTACTATTAAAAAGTTTAGATTAACAAATTACCTATATACAATAATTTTAATTCATTGCTGCATTTTATTTGTTGGTGGTCATTACACATACGCTGAAGTTCCTTTATTCGACTGGATAAAAGAAGTATTTCATCAATCAAGAAATAATTATGATAAAGTTGGACATTTTGCACAAGGATTTGTACCTGCATTTATAATACGTGAAATATTTATTCGTAAAAATATTTTGAATAATAAAAACTGGTTAAGTTTTATTATTGTTTCAATTTGTATGGCAATAAGCGTTACATATGAATTTATTGAATGGTTTGTTTCCATAATGACCGGCGATGGAGGCGATGCATTTCTTGGAACTCAGGGTTATGTTTGGGACACACAATCTGACATGCTTTATGCAACAATAGGCGCAATTGTTGGATTAATTGTACTTAGTAAATTTCACAACAAACAAATTGCTTTATTTCTTAAAAATAAATGAGCAACGATATTATAAGCGCATTTATTCTTGGCCTAATTGGAGGCTTGATTCCAGGACCTGTATTGGCTGCAACATTTACTGAAATATTACAATCTGGTTTTTTAAAAAGCATGCGAATTATTCTATGGGCATTGCTTATTGAGACTGTTGTTGCATTAATAAGCTTAGTAATTTTATCATCATTAAATCTTCCAGAATATGTTTTTAGAATAATTTCTATTGCTGGCGCAGGAATACTTTTATGGATTTCATTCTCAATCTGGAAAGTTAAAAAAATTGATTCTGGCGAAAAAGTATTTTTCAGTATCTGGAAAATTGCCACAATGATATTAGCTAATGGTATGCTTTGGACATACTGGATAACTATTTGCGTACCCAGAGCAATAATACTCCAGGAAAAAATCTTTTTAGGCGATTACCTTTTTCTAAGCCTTGTACAAGTAGGCTGGTTATTATCAACAATAGCCGTAGCTTTAATTTTCTCACAATTTAGAAAATTACTTTCTAATCCAAAAGTAATACCTATAATTTTTAAAATATTTGCGTTGATATTTATATATTTTGCAGTAGAAACATTAGTAAAATCAATAATATTCTTTATCAATTAACTCAAATATTTAATTTTAAAAAAATCTTAACTTTGCAAAATAATGCAAACTCAGAATTTACATATTAACAAATCACTCAACTTCTCACGCTGGAGCAGAAAAGCCTATGCTTCATTTATTTCTATTGGAAAAATCGTAAAAATATCAACGTTAAAAACTGAAGTAGCTCAGGGTTTTATTAAAAAATCTAAATCATATACTGAAATAGAATTATTTTATAATCTCACAAAAGATAATGATAATAAAGAACTTGAAGATATTGTCACCACTTTAATTCCAATTTCCCTAACTGCACAACAACCACAATTAAATAATTATTATTCTGGTATACTTAACATTTTAGAAATAAAAATATTTTCATTATTTATAAGCGTAAGCATCTGTTTACGCTTTTTTGTTTCACAAAACTCTATATTAAATTTATGAACAGACAAGAAATTGACAAATTAAAAAATCAAGTTATAAATGGCAATCAGATAACTGTAAACGAAGCCATTGTTCTTTCAAATACCAAAGAAATTGAATATTTATGTAATGCCGCAAACGAAATTCGCATTCATTTTACAGGAAACTTTATAGACCTATGTTCTATTACGAATGCACGTTCAGGAAAATGTTCTGAAAATTGTAAATGGTGCTCCCAATCAGCATTCCACAATACCGACATTGAAATATACGACCTTATTGATAAAGAACAGGCATTGATTCAAGCAAGAAATAACCATAAAAAAGGTGTGCATAAATTTTCTCTTGTAACAAGTGGCAAAACAGTTTCAGATACAACTCTTGAAAAACTACTGGATATTTATTCAGACATTAAAAAAGAGATGGATATTCATTTATGTGCTTCTATGGGATTACTTAACAAAGAGCAATTAGGCAAATTAAAGAATGCAGGAATAGTTCATTATCACTGCAATCTAGAAACTGCTCCTTCTTTTTTCAATAACCTTTGTACAACTCATACAATTAATGAAAAACTTCAAACAATAAAATGGGCAAAAGAGGTCGGGCTTGAAATATGTAGTGGTGGGATTGTTGGAATGGGCGAAAGTATGGAACAACGAATTGAATTAGCTTTTGAATTAAGAAAAATCGAAGCAAAATCAATTCCTTTAAATTTCTTAAACCCAATAAAAGGAACTGCTCTTGAAAATGCAAATCCATTATCAGACGATGAAGTTATGATTACAATTGCACTTTTCAGATTCATAAATCCCGATGCAAATATTCGTTTTGCTGGAGGCAGAAATATGATTTCACATCTTGAAGAAAAAGCTTTAAATTCTGGTATAAATGCTGCACTTGTTGGTGATTTATTAACTACAGTAGGAAAAAACATTGATGAAGATATGGAACAGTTTAAAAAACTAGGATTTAATACAAATAAAAGAAAATGACTACTGAAGAAATTACAAATCAATTAAATTTCGACAGGGAGCATATTTTGCATCCTTATACTTCGATGACTGATCCACTTCCGGTTTATCTTGTAAAATCAGCAAATGATGTTTTCATTGAACTAGAAACAGGTGAAAAACTAATTGACGGAATGTCATCTTGGTGGGCTGCAATTCATGGATACAATCACCCTGTTTTAAATGAAGCCATAACAAATCAGTTAAACAAAATGGCTCACATGATGTTTGGCGGCCTTACACACGAACCAGCTGTAAAGCTTGCTGAAAAACTAATTGAAATTCTCCCAGAAAATCTCACTAAAATATTCTTTTGTGATTCGGGATCTGTATCAGTTGAAGTAGCAATGAAAATGGCTATTCAATATTGGTATTCAAAAAATAAATCTAATAAAAAACAATTTGCAACAATTCGTTCAGGATATCATGGCGATACATGGAATGCAATGTCAGTATGCGATCCAGAAACAGGAATGCATCATATTTTTAAAGAAAGTTTACCAGTACAGTATTTTATTCCACAACCAAAATCCAGATTCAATGACAAATGGAATCCAGCAGACATTGAACCATTTAAAGAATTATTTAAGAAAAAACACAATAACATTGCTGCATTAATTCTCGAGCCAATAGTTCAAGGTGCAGGAGGAATGTGGTTTTATCACCCTCAGTTTTTAATTGAAGCAAAAGAACTTTGTAAAAAATACGATGTATTACTTATTTTAGACGAAATTGCTACAGGGTTTGGACGAACAGGAAAGCTTTTCGCATGCGAGCACGCTAATGTACAGCCAGACATAATGTGCCTGGGTAAAGCAATAACAGGCGGCTACATGAGTTTTGCAGCAACAATATGTACAAATAATATTGCAGAGATAATTTCAAAAGGTAATCCTGGAGTTTTTATGCACGGACCAACTTTTATGGCAAATCCTATGGCTTGTACTGTATCACTTGCTTCAATTGAGTTACTTCTAAATTCGAACTGGCAAAATAACATTTTACATATTGAAGAAAAAATGACAGAATGGCTTTCACCTGCATTAAAATTTGATTCTGTAGCAGATGTAAGAGTTCTTGGTGCAATTGGTGTTTTAGAAATGAAGAATAATGTAGACATCAAGAAATGTCAGGAAGAATTTGTAAAACAAGGCGTTTGGATAAGACCATTCGGAAAATTAATCTACTTAATGCCACCTTTTATTATTAAAGATAAAGAATTAGAAACACTTTGCAATGTTATTTTAGATGTTGCTAAAAATTTAAATTAAATGTCAACAAAAAGATACGAAGAAACATTAGCTAAGATAAAAGAAAATAGTAGCTATAGAATTTTACGTAATACTGTTAAATCAGGCAAAAACATAAGTTTTGAAGGTAATAACTATATTAATTTTTCTTCAAATGACTATTTGGGAATTTCTTCAGATATTGAGTTATGGAATAATTTTCTTAAAAATAACATTTTAAATGATAATTGTTTTAATGGAAGCAATTGCTCATCACGACTATTGACAGGCAATTCTGAACATTATGCTATAATTGAAGATTATTTATCTGGTTTATACAAAAGCGAAGCAGCACTGGTTTTTAATAGTGGATACCATGTAAATATTGGTATACTTCCAGCTCTTACAACAAAAAACGATTTAATAATTGACGACAAACTTGTTCACGCCAGCATTATTGATGGTGTAAGGCTATCGGAAGCAAAAAAAATCAGATATAAACATAATGATCTTGAACAACTCGAAGAAATTCTAAAAACAGAAAGGCATTTACACGAAAATGTATTCATTGTTACAGAATCAGTATTCAGTATGGATGGTGATTTAGCTGACTTAAAAAAGTTAGTAGAGCTAAAGAAAAAATATAATTCTTTTTTATATATCGACGAAGCTCATGCTATTGGAACTTTCGGAAATAAAGGGCTTGGGCTTGCAGAAGAACTTGGATTAATCTCTGAAATTGATTTTATTGTGGGTACATTTGGAAAAGCAGTTGCATCGCAAGGAGCTTTTGTAATCTGCAGTTCACTATTCAGAAACTATTTGATAAATAAAATGAGGTCTATTATTTTCACAACTGCTCTCCCACCCTTTTCACTTAAATGGACCCATTTTATTTTGCAGAGAATAACAAAAATGTCGGAACAACGAACACATTTAATGAAACTAAGTGAATATTTCAGAAATAAAATATCTGCATTAGGCTTTGAAACAAATGGTTCAAGTAATATTGTTCCGCTTATTGTTGGTGAAAATGATAAATGTATAAAATTGGCTGAATATCTTCAAAAAAATGGCGTTTTTATTTTACCAGTAAGACCACCAACAGTTCCGGATGGCACAGCACGACTAAGATTCTCGCTAACATCACAAATTGAATATTCTGAAATAGATAAAATTATTGACTTACTAAAGAAATATTAAAATGCCAGCTAAAACAATTTTTATTTCAGCAATTGATACAGATGCAGGTAAAACAGTAGTTACAGGATTATTAGCATTAAGCTTAAAAAATCGTGGATTTAATGTTATTACTCAAAAAATAGCTCAAACAGGTTGTAACAATGTTTCAGATGACATATTAAAACATCGTGAAATAATGGGTGTTGAATTAAATGAATTTGACAAAAATGGAATAACATGTCCATATATATTCAAATTCCCAGCATCACCACATTTATCTGCTAAACTAGAGAATACTGAAATAAATATTGAAAAAATATTTTCAGCAACTAATGAACTTGAAAAACATTTTGAATATGTTTTATTAGAAGGAGTTGGAGGATTAATGGTTCCTTTAAATCCACATGAATTACTAATAGATTATATTTCAAAAAATGGATATCCTTTAGTTCTCGTAACATCTGGCAAATTAGGCAGTATTAATCATACTTTATTAAGTTTAGAAGCTATAAAATGTAGAAATATAGAACTTAAAGCACAAGTATATAATAATTATATAGCTTATGACGAAATCATAAATTCTGATTCAAAAGAATATTTCAAAGAATTTTTAAAAAAAGATTTTCCTAATTCACAATTTATTGAAATAGATAAAATAAATAAATGGTCAGATTGTACTGCTTTTAATAATCTGCATATTTAATTATTTGATCGTTCAGAATTAGCTACAATGAAATGAATAGATTTAAGGATTTAAAATCCTTAATTAATTAACAATTGGGATTACAAATCCCGATTAGCGAGGTTTCTTAAATGATAATGTTAGCTCAAATTTACCTGTTTTTTTTGATTACTTAATAATTAATTGTCATATTTTATCAATAAAAGTCATTTTTTCTTTTTGCTATTTACAAGACTATACCCATTTTAATATCATGATTAGCAAAGACATTTACATTTATTATTGTTGGACTCCAGAGGAGTCCAAATGTTTGTAGCAATATAATTGCTACAAACATACGACCCCATTTGGGGTCGAAGATTAAATAACAGATTGCAATATATTTTGTATTTATATTAATCAAGTCAGCCAAAATTATACACTATAGGAATTATCATTTGGTTTTATCTATTTTTTTCTTCTGCTAAATACGAAATTCGAAAACTTTCCGTTTTCAACATTACAAAAATTCCTCTACGCTATAAGTTACACTTCTACAAAGTAGTATTAACCTTTAATATTTATTCTTATGAAAACTTTAATTATTACAGCTATTGCTGTACTTACAATTACTTTGTGCAATGCGCAAATACAACCTAAAGAAGTGAAATCAGAAATTAAAGAAGTAAAAGCTTTCCTTCTGGGTGCAGAAATTACAAGAAAAGGAAAAATTAATTTGTTAGAAGGTTCAACAAGATTAATTTTTAAACACCTGTCAACAAAGATTGAAAAAGAAAGTATTCAGGCTAATTTTGGCGATGGCGTTAAAATAACAAATGTTGAGAGTGAATTAAAAATTATTAATCTTAAACTAAAAGACAGTTTAAAAATTGAAGCTTTAAAAGATAGTATTGCCTGGTATCAAAAAAATAGCAGATTAATAAATTCAAAGCTCACATCTATTGAAGCAGAAATAGAAGTTATTGATGTAAATAAAGTTATAAAGAATAATTCGGGTGGAACAACAGTTGAAGAAATAGAAAAATTAGCTGAATTCTACAGAAAAAGAGTTTCTGATCTTAACCAGAAAATTTTCGAATTTAACGAACAATTAACAACATGTAATGATAGAATAAAAAATTTAACTGATACAATTAATATACTATCTGTTATAAGACAAGAGAAATGGTTTGAAATAGCAATAACAGTTCAAACAGCAAAACCTATAACAGGCGATTTTACATTATCATATCTGGTTGGCGGAACAGGTTGGTCGCCCACTTATGACATAAGAGTAAAAGAAATATCAGGACAAATTGATTTGGAATATAAAGCAAAAGTTTTAAACCAGACTGAAGAAGATTGGAATAATGTTAAAATATCATTTTCTTCTGCAATGCCCACCGAATCGCAGGAATCACCAAACTTAGAACCATGGCGATTAAGTTTTAGCAATAGGTCTTATAACGAAGGAAGATTAAACGAATTTAGACCAAATACTATAAATAAACAAGAGGCACAAAAAAGAAGTGGCACTATTGCATTACCCGAAGGAGTTGAATTTGCAGAGGTAGAACTTTCACCAATTGCTTTTGAATTTAAGATTGATGAACAAACTTCAATTCCAGCTTCTGGCAAACCATACATCATAACTATAACAAATTACAAATTACCAGTTTCTTATAAATATATTGCAATACCTAAAATTGATCCTGCTGCATTTCTTGTTGCAGAAGTTACAGGTTGGGAGGACATGAATTTAATTGAAGGAACAACAAATATTTATTTCCGTGGAACTTTTATGGGGCATTCCTATATCAAGCCACAATATGCAAATGACACACTTAACATTTCACTTGGTCGCGATAATAGAGTTATGATTAACAGAGTTAAAGTAGAAGATAATAAAGGGAATAAACTAATTGGAACTAATAATCGTGAAGAATTTACTTATAAAATATCTGTTCGTAACACAAATCCTGGTAATATTAAATTCACATTAATCGATCAGGTTCCAATTTCTCAAGATAATGAAATTAAAGTTGAAGTTCTTGATATTGCCAGTGCAGAAAAAGATGAATATAGTGGTCGTTTAAGTTGGAAATTCGATTTAGCACCCAAAGAAGCTAAAGAAGTTACAGTTAGTTTTGCTGTAAAATATCCTAAAAATAAAGAAGTAAAAATTCGCTCTGATAGAAGTGTTAGAGGAAGATATGGTTCTGTAAGATTTTTATAAAACACTTCGCTCTTCATGACAAAAAGTAGAATGTCATTCTGAGCAACGCGAAGTACTTTTTCACCGAAGGTAATCTATATTCAAGTATAGATTCTTCATTACACTACGTTCCATTCAGAATGACAAAAAGAAGCATATCATTCTTTGTTTTAACAATTAATAAAAAAATCTTGAATGAAAATATCAAATAAATTAACCTAATAGTAATTGATAAAATATTTAAAATTTCCTTATTAACACTTATATTTGTAAAAAAGAATTAAATGCGTTTCGATATAATTACAGTTTTACCCGAGCTTCTTGAAAGTCCTTTTAACCACTCTATAGTTAAACGAGCAAG
This sequence comes from uncultured Bacteroidota bacterium, assembly GCA_903872185.1. Classification (GTDB taxonomy): domain Bacteria; phylum Bacteroidota; class Bacteroidia; order Bacteroidales; family GWA2-32-17; genus GWA2-32-17. The sequence goes on from CAIQJL010000304.1 coordinate 8,295, forward strand.
AGATAAAGGCCTCGTTGAGATAGAAATTCATAATCTTAGAAACTTTGCTAAAAACAAACAACGGCAGGTCGATGATTACCCATTTGGTGGTAAAGCAGGAATGGTATTAATGATAGAACCCATTAATGACGCTATTAATCATTTAAAAAATCTACATGAATACGACGAGATTATTTACACTTCACCTGATGGCGAAATTTTTGATCAGAGAATGGCGAATACTCTTTCTCTAAAGAAAAATATTTTAATACTTTGTGGACATTATAAAGGAATAGACCATAGAATTAGAGAAAATTTAATAACCCGCGAAATAAGTATTGGGAATTATGTTATGACAGGTGGTGAAATGGCTGCTGCTGTTATGGTAGATAGCATTGTTCGCTTAATTCCAGGTGCCATTGGTGACGAATCATCTGCCCTCTCCGACTCCTTTCAGGATGATTTACTTGCACCACCAGTATACACTCGCCCTGCTGAATTTAATGGGTGGAAAGTACCTGAAATATTATTATCAGGAAATGAAGCTGAAATTGATAAATGGAAACACGAACAGTCAATTTTAAGAACTAAAAAACTAAGACCTGATTTATTAAACGATGAAGATTAATAAGAACTTTTTAAATATTATTATAACTAATTGTAAAATATTTTTTACTATTTTTACATATCTTATTTTAAATACATGAAATATATTCTTGTATTATTTTTATTTATTGGACTTTATAATTTATCTAGTAGCCAATCTATTAATATTAACTCACTTTCAAGTTGGAATATTTCATCAGTTCCCAAAAAGCAAATTTCATTATTTCCAGAAGGCAATTTAATTAATAACAGAGCAGCTGGATATAACAGATCAAGAATTAATTGGTTTACTATAGACCCAATATTCTTCAGGCATACATCAGTAACACCGAGCCATATATCAGAGGATACTGTTCAACTTAAAAATCATTTATCAAGAGAAGTATTTGAACGTGAAATTTATCCAAATTGTAATGATAATATTCCTTCATATATACCTACTTTTAATATTTGTTATTACCCAGAAGAAAAAGGTCCATATAATTACGATGTAGATTCAACAATATATTCAAAAGGAATTGATTTAACTGGTAAATTAAATGCCCCTGAAACAAGATGGGGAGGAATTATGAGAAGCTTAGAATCTCATTTTCTAGCTAGTCATAATATCCATTATATTGGCTTTTGGTTAATGGATCCTTTTGTATATAACTCAAACTTGAGTGGTGGTGATTTTTACATACAAATTGGTGAAATTTCTGAAGATATTTTATATGATAATAAAGTAAGTAGTGAAAGCTCTTTTAACTTCAGTTACTGCGATACCACAGCTTGGGGCTTAACCGGCTCTCAACTAATTTTTCCTTATACTTTTTACAATACTGGTTTATATGACCCTGGATTAGACGAGCTTGATGACCCATCTGAATTATCTTTTTTTAATAATTATTTGTACGCTGTTAAAAATATTTTTGGAATTAATTCTGTTGCATATAAAAATGCTCAAAAAGACCCATCATCGGATAACTTCGATTATTACCTTGGTTCACATCATGACGATTCAGAAACAAGTATTTTATCAAGATATAAAAACTATAACAATACACAAGGAAATACTAATATTGCATACAGTGATTTAGCACAACAAGCAGGAACATCTATGCCCAACTGTGAAGATATTAATAGAAATAAATTACTTGATATTGATGAAAATTTCTTTCAATATAAAATTTCAATTAGACCAGAAGATCTAATTGTAGGTCAAAATTTTATTGCAGAAAAAATAACTGTTAATCCCGAAAATGGCGATGGCACAGCTGTATCATGGTATAAATTTCTAGTTCCACTGGAGGATAATAGTAGAGAAAAAATTGGAAATATAACCACACTCGATTCATCTAAGTTTATAAGATTAATTCTAAAAAACTTTTCAGACTCAATAATTCTACGCACCTACCTATTATCACTTGTACACGCAGATTTAAACGAACCTATAAATGCACTCAACATTTTTGCTATTTATCCTAATCCAACTAGTGGCAAAATAAATATAACAAATAATAATGAAATAATGGGTTTTAAAATTATTGATTTGCTTGGCAGAATAATTTATCAAAATACTCTATCATACCCTTCCTCTGAATTAGATCTGGATCTTTCATTTTTAAATAATGGAGTTTATACAATAGTTTTAGAGACTAGCATTAGTTGGCAATCTAAAATTATTATTATTCAAAAATAACGATGAAGATTAAATTCTAATTCCAACAACAGTAACATCATCAATTTGTTCATATTTCCCTTTCCAATTTTCAAAATCTTTATCAAGAATTACAAGTTGTTCAGACATAGGTTTATGATAATTGTTAATTAATATTTCCTTAAATTGCTTATTCATGAATTTTCTTCCTTTTAAACCACCAAACTGATCTGCATAGCCATCAGTAAAAAGATAAATGCAATCACCTTTTTCCAATTTAAATTCATGATTCGTAAAATCTTTCATCTGAGGATAAATAGCAATAGGCATTTTATTTCCTTTGAGTTCTACAAGCTGATTTGATAATTGACTAATTTGGAGATTTGAAGATGCTTCATCACTTTCAAATTGAGTCATTTTCAAATTATCAAATTTCTTTATTATGTAAAG
>CAIQJL010000305.1 GCA_903872185.1 uncultured Bacteroidota bacterium
AAGTCCGCTAACAACAGACCAAATAATTATGTTCTGTCTTCTTTTTTCTTCAGCAGTTATTGCATCCTTTTTATCTTGCTCTGCTTTTGCTATTGCTCTTTGATTATCGTATTCATTCTGATATTTTTCCTTAGTAGCAGCTTTGCGAACTTCTTCACTATTTAATTTATCTCGAAAAATAATGTATTGTTTGTAATGCTCATATGCACTAACGCCATTGTTCATGGCTGAATCAATTTGAGAAGATAATAGTTCTGCATTTCGAATATATGGAATATACATTTGCTTCTTCCATGTAATAAGTGCGCTATCACAGTATTCTTTTGAGGTTTGGTATTTTTTTTGATTCATATATAGGTTTGCCAAACAATCAAATACATATGCAATATTCCATTCCTCATTGTATTCTTTTGCAATTTTCAAAGCGGAGTTAAAATATTTTTCTGCTTTAATAATATCACCTTGCCTTCCATAAATATCTCCCATATTTGTAAGTACACCCGAAATATTTTTATCGTTCATTTCTGCAGCAATTGATAATACCTTTTGAAAATTAATTATAGCATTAGGAAAATCATTGTTAGTTTTATACATTATTCCAATACGATTATAAATCTGACGAATTCCTTGTAAATTATTCCTTTTCTCATGCAATGAAATTGCTTTATGAAAACACTCTAACGATTTCTTAATATTATTTTGATTACCATAAATATTTCCCATCATTAAAAGAGCATAAGTAGCATTATTTGTATCATTAAGTTCATACCATAAGGTTAAACTTTCTTGATAATTTTCTAATGCTTGTAAACCGGCTCCTTTTTGCTCGTTATATAGACTTGCTTTTTGAGATAAGGCAGTGGCAACTCCTTTTTTGTATTTCAATTCTCTTGAAATTAATAATCCATTTTGGTATAATTCTAATGCTTTTGAAAAATTTCCTATCAAAAAATACCAATTACCAATTCCTATAATTGCGTTTACAATACTGGACGTGTCCTTAATTTGATAAAAAACAGATAATCTTTTCTGTTGATATAATAGTAACATTGAAGTATCCCTTTTATTCCAATATAATATTTGCAAATATTCAAAGGCTTTTGCCTTTTGTTTTTGAATATTTTTTCTTTCAATGCTACTTATAGTTTTCAAAAGAAGCTTATCAGCTATTTTTACCGCAGGTGTAGCATATTTGGCATTTTCATTAATATCACAAACCTCTACAATAGCAAGATACAATCTTAAACGTGTAGTATCATATTTAGCTGTTTGCAAAAGTTTATTCAAAGAATCAACTTTGCTTTGTTGAGCAGATGCTTCGACTCTGCTCAACATAACAAATGTGCTCGTAATAACGAGAAAACAAATGACAAGTCTAAATAAAGAGTTTTTAATCATTACAAAAACTATTAAGCAAATTTCTGTTGTTTTTGTTTAAATACCCTAATACTCAATAATTTTCTTAACAAATCAAAATATAAAGTAATCCATAACAAAAGTGACATTCCCCATATCACAAAAATATTTACCCAAAAGGTAGAATAAGATTTACCAAATACATTTTTTGTTGGTGCAAAAAAGTGCGAACGAACAAAATGATCTTTAGATCCATCACGATAAATAGGATTAGAAGTTGCTACCAATTTTCCATCATCTTCAATAATTGGATCCAGATCTGAAGTTACATTCTTTACAAGGTCTTCAACTTTCTTGTTTTGACAATTGTTAAGAAGAGTATTATATTGTAATTTTCCACTCTCTGTTTCCTGAAATTTAGACAACCATTCGTCTTTGCTTTTTACAGCTTTATCATTTTTTTCTGAATAATGTTTTTTAACTTTTGTCAAATATTCCTTAATTTGAGAAATTGTGCTTTCATCTAAATTAGTTGTTCCTATTTTACTAAAAGAGGCTAATCGTATCTCAGGTAAAGAGTTGATTTCAATGGATAATTCTCGTTTAAGCATTTCAAGTTTTGCAGAAGTATTTGCATCCTTGTTTTTGCATACGTCAACCAACTCGATCATTTTTTGATACCAATATACTTTTTTAAAACCAGAGTTACTTATTTCTTTATCATATCTATAAATTTGCTTTTCGTAATCATTATTAACATACTGATTAACTGCCAATGCTTCAAACGCCCATCTTGACGCCATTGCTTCGCCTGAAAAAGGAACAATTGTCTGGCTTGAAATTTTTGGATTCAGCTCTTCAAATTTTACAATTACGCCACTTAACAGCATTTGTGGAATTAACAGAAAAGGAATAAGAATGTATATGGTAACAGCAGAATCAAAAGCAGAAGAAATATTAAGACCTAACATATTTGCAAAACATGAAGCAGTAAACAATACCATCCAGTAATCGAAATACATTCCTTTTATTTCCATGATGTAATTACCAATCAGAACAAAAGTCAATGTTTGAATTGCAGAAACAAAGAACAGAATTAATATTTTTGAAAACAGATAACTTCCTTTGCTCAAATTTAGAAATGATTCACGTTTCAAAATTTTTCTATCTCTAATTATTTCTTCAGCACTGACAGTTAGCCCTACAAATAGAGCAACAATAACACACATGAACATGTATGCAGGTAAATTTCTATTATCAGAGAATAAATACTCCTGATTGCTTTTATAATATTTTATAAGCATTGCTAAAATAAAAGCGAGCAAAGGAGCTTCCAAAAAATTAATATAAAGATATTGCGTATTTGACAATTTGGAAAGTACATCACGTATAGTAAATACCTTGAATTGTTTTATAAAATTTGGTTTCTTAAAAGTGTTTTTTATAGGATGTTTCTCATTGTCTTTCGATGCATTATCATCATTTTCCAACTTTGCAGTATACGACTCGTTCCATTCTAAAGGCGAAACTCTTCTGCTCCTTGTTTGGCTTCCATTCTCGTCGAGTACTTTTGATTCTATAATGTTAAATATCTGCTCTGGATTAACATTACCACAAGCAACACATTCGCTCTCATTTGCATTTACTTGATTAATAAGCGTTTTAAAGTAAACCACTGATTCAACAGGATTACCATTGTAAATTGGGTAACCTCCATTATCAAGTATCAGTAATTTATCAAACATCTTAAAAATATCTGAGGATGGCTGATGAATAACAACATATACAAGCTTGCCTTTTAGTGCAAGTTCTTTAAGTAGATCCATAATATTTTCTGAATCGCGAGATGAAAGTCCGGAAGTTGGTTCGTCAACAAATAGCACAGAAGGTTCACGAATCAACTCTAGAGCAATATTCAATCTTTTGCGTTGCCCGCCACTTATAACTTTATTAAGAAAATTCCCGACTTTTAAATCTTTTGTTTCAATTAAACCTAAGTCATTAAGTTTATCTATAACCAATTTATGTATTTGATCATCATTATAGCCATCAAAACATAATTTCGAATTATAAAACAGGTTCTGATAAACTGTAAGTTCTTCAATCAGCATATCATCCTGAGGAATATACCCAATAACACCTTCCAAAAACTTCTTTTCTTTATGTAAATTATGGCCATTTACCAATACTTCACCTATTGAAGGTTCGTTGTTACCATTTAAAATATTTAACAAAGTTGATTTACCAGCTCCGCTTCCACCCATTATGCCGATGAGTTTACCTGTATTTTCAGTAAAATTGAGTTTATGCAAACCTATTTTCCCATTCTTAAATTTGTATTCAATATTATTTACTGCAAATACAATTTTACTTTCTATATTATCATTCAAATAACAACTTACTATATCACTATAATAGATTGGTTGTGTTTTTGAACTACGAATAGATGAACCAGGAGAGAAGATATAAATTTTTCCAGGAGTTATTATCTGACCATTTAAAAATAATTCGTTTTTTCCAAAGTAGCGAATAAGGTATATTCCAACAGAATTGACTTGCAAAACCGCTATATTACCAATAATAGAATCGGAATGTAAATATTTTGTATTTACACTTTTATTTTGTTCGTTGTTTTTGTTTCCAACTTTTAAAAAGAAATGAGAATCTTCAATTTCATTAATGTCATTTTTAACTGCTAATTGCAGACAATAATTAAATTCATCATCAGGAATATTAAATGAAGATGAAACTGTTATAACAAATTCCATTTCCTGTTCAGAAATCGAACCATTAAGACGAACAAAATCAATAAGATTTAGCAGTACAATGAATTTTTGTTTTTGTGTAAGTTCAATATTAATCTGATTGCAGATTACGATTACTTTAACAGAGCTTACAGCAAGGCGTCGTTTCTTCTTTTCTCCCTCAGCTCCTTCGTCCTGGCTTTTTAAATATTCTTCAAATATTGCAAGATATTCATAAACTTGTTCTTTGTTAAGAAACTGTTTTAAATATGATTTTACTACATTTTTTGAATCAGCAGAATTTTCATCTGATTTCGCAATAATTGCGAATAGGCGCATTAAAGCTCTTAGGATTTTTTCGCTCATCGGTTTATTAATTTAAAGAAAAACTCGAAGATTAATTTGTAAATTAAGACAGTCCTTACTTAGTAGAAGCGGCAGTTG
>CAIQJL010000306.1 GCA_903872185.1 uncultured Bacteroidota bacterium
ATATCCTTATTAGCATCAATGTCTATACAATGAGATGGCTTACAAGCATTGGCTTTTAGTGCAGGTTCTAGTTTATTGTTAGTTGATATATCAAAATAATCAGTGTTGAAATCTAATTTCAAGTTATTGCTGGCATCTTTTGCAATAGGAGCATTGACATTAATAGTACTATTTCTGTTTTTTAATTGTAATCTATAACTATTTGCTGTATCAATATCAAAATCATCTGTATTATATTTCAAACAGAGATCCTTATTAGCATCAATGTCTATACAATGGGATGGCTTACAAGCATTGGCTTTTAGTGCTGGTTCTAGCTTATTGTTTGTTGATGTATCAAAATAATCAGTGTTGAAATCTAATTTCAAATTATTGCTAGTATCTCTTGCTATAGGAGCATTGACATTAATAGTACTATTTCTGTTTTTTAATTGTAATCTATAACTATTTGCTGTATCAAGTTGAAAATCAACTGGATCATATTTTAATACAAGTTTATTGACATCTCCAACTGTATCTTCAATACCTATGCAATTTGTTAGTTTTACACCACGACATTTAAACATTGGTTCAAATTTATCTGTAGTTGAATCAACAGTAAAATAGTCAGCATCATATTTTAAAGATATTCTTCCTACATCAGGAAATAGCTCTAAAGGGGAATTTACTGCTCTTACATAAGTTTGAAGTCTATTTGTTGTTGTATCAAGTCTAAAATAATCACTATCATAATTTAAACCTATTTTATTGGTTTGATTGTTAAAAACTATTGGGTTAGTGACATCAGTAGCTTTCCATTTAGTTGTTAATTTACTATTTACAACATCCAAAACATCAGAGTCTATATTTAAATCTAACTTTCCAGCAGTTACAATTAATGGGTCATTTATTGCTAAACCCAAACTCCCACTTGTATTAGTTATTGGAGCATTCACTCCATGAATTTTATATTTTAAATTCAAAGCATTATTTGGCGCAACCCCTAATTCGAAATCATCTACATCATAATCTAATCCTAATATTTTGGTAGAAGAATTTATATTTATACAGCTATTGGCTTTCACCCCTTTCATAACAAAATAATCATTCAGTTTTTCATCATTTGACCAAATACCTCCATCATCATTAAATGTTCCTTTATGAATATCACCAGCTAGGTAAAGATTTCCATTATAAATATATGTACCTCCTTTGATTACCACAGCTTTCCCATCAATGGGTTCAGTGTGAATACCTGCACTGTTACCATTTATTAATGATAATTTACTTTGATACACTGCAACAGTTTCATCCAATTCATCTATAATAGCGTTTTGAGTATCATTTAATAATTGTGTGTAACCAGCTGGATTATTTTTTATGTCATTCCATTTACCTAGTAGTCTGTTCCAAACACGCTTTTTAAATGCTTTAGAACTAGTAATCATTTCAAGGAAAAACATGGCTGCTTCTTGTATGTATCCTTCATTTCGTAATGCTTCAACTTCATCATCTGTATAACCTTTCAATTCATGAAAATTTGCTGATAAATCTTCATATAATGTTGATATATCAGCAGTATTATTAGAGACATCTGAAAATAATGTTATTATATTGGTGGTATTGTCAGCCACATCTGACTGTATAGATGAGGCTATACTTTGTATTGAGCTGATAGAATCCATGACTGACACGCCATTTATAGTACAAGTACCAGAAATAGCTGTTGAGCCATTCAATATGGTTGAAGTGTCTGATGTCAGTTGTGTTTGTACTTCTAAGGTGTCTCTATAATTGTCATACAATCCAGTAATATTTATGTTTGAAGACATGATATATATTAAATATAGATTTTAAAAATCTTTTTATAATATATATAGAAATGACTATTGGTTCTCATGTCCTTGTGAATATCAAAAATATAACAGATAAGGAAAAATTAAAATTTATGTATAATATCAAGCCCTTATTTGTAGAGATTATACATAAATTTAAATTGAATGTTGCAAATTATTGTCACAAGCAATTTACACCACATGGAGTAACATTATTATATCTACTTACTACATCCCATCTATCTTGCCACACATTTGTAGAAGAAGGTGTGATTGCAATGGATCTTTTTACATGTGATAAATCACAAGTGCCAGATCCTGATGAACTCAAAAAAATAATTTATGCCTTTTTTGATAATGATATAATCATAGAAATGGAACTGATAGAACGGTAGATTTTTGA
>CAIQJL010000307.1 GCA_903872185.1 uncultured Bacteroidota bacterium
GCATTTTCTTTTTCTAACTTTTCAATTCTTGCATTCAATGTTTTAAATGCATTAATTTCTGCAACCAAAACAGGATGTAAATCCAATCCTAAAAAACCTTTATCATTTACAGAAACAGCTTCTGGAAATATTTTCTGAACTTCTTGTGCACTAAAACCATATGCATCAGTTTCTGTTTCCATAATTCCCATTTCATTATCTTTCTTATAACGATAAATAATAGTTTCTAATTTTAATATTTCAGATAAACCTTTGGTATAAGGACCTTTTACATCTTTAAGTCTGATATCTGAAGCAATAGTCCAAGTTCCTGAAGTAGGCTTTGCAGCTGAGTTTAAAGAGAGTTGAAGTTGATAAATAGGAGCTGTTATACCAATTCCTACATTACCATTTTTCAAAACTGTTATTGCATTTGAACGAGCACCTGAAGCTGTTCCATTTCCTATAACAAACAATGGATCAGTAAGTACCCAACTAGTAGCAGTTCCTCCTAATAATGCATTCCATTTTCCAAAAGCAAATGAACAATATGATTGAGCCGAAGTATAGCTTCCATATGCATGAGCTTCTTTTCCGGGTGCACTATTATCCAAACCAATTGCTACAGAATTATCACCTGCAGCACTATTAGCCAAACCAACTGCTAATGAATATGCTCCACTGGCAACATTATAATTTGCAGGTGTAAAGAATGTTCCAGGTATTCCAAAACCTAGAGCAATTGAGCTTACTCCAGTAGAAAAGGAAAACCTTCCCATAGCAATAGAACCAAATCCATTTGCAGAAACTGCTGTTCCTAATGCAATACCATATGAATTAGCACTTGTAACAAAGGTTTGTGTTGGATAACCTCCAACATAAGGATAACCAAATGCGAAACTATAATCACCGTATGCTTTTGAATATGCGCCCATTGCAACAGATAAACGACCAGTAGCCGAATCGGCAACTCCAAAAGAAATTGAGTTTATTCCATTTGAAACACATCCAGAACCAAAAGCAAATGAACCAATACCATTTGCTTTTGTAAATGTGCCTAACAAATTACCTAAAGAATCTCTTCCTGCAGTACCAAGAGCATAGCTACCTTCTGCATTTGCAATAGCTTTTGATCCAAGCGCATATGAATCAAAATGATTTGCTAAAGTTGAATCACCAAATGCATAGGAATTTGAAGCATTTGCAATAGAATTTTTTCCAATAGCCATTGAATAATTTCCCCTAGCGATACAATTATAACCTAATGCCTGTGACCAATCGCCGATTGCCTTTGATTCAAAACCTGATGCAAATGAATTCTTACCAATACTATCTCTATGTTCAACTAATACCTTACCAGCAAGAAAAGCCTCCTTTGATGGATACCATAATATTCTTTGCTGACTGGGGTTTATTACTTCATTAGTATCAACACTAACATTTAACAAATCCTTATTACCACCAGGATTAATTCCCATTACTGCAAAACCATCGCTTAAAACATCTTCATTTAAAAATATTCTTGTTTTATCTGGCGTTACTTTTAAATAGTTATGAGTTAATGCTTTTGTGTTATTTCTACCACTAACTGCAAATCCACCTCGATTACTTTGTATAGCATCATCATTTACAAAAACATTAACGCTATCTTCATAAACAACAAAAACAGTTTGTCCTAATTTATTTTTTACTTCAAAAAGTGGCTCAGTAGGTAAAGCTGTTAAACTTCCTTTTATTACTACTCTACCAATTGGATTGGTAGTCCCAACGCCAAGTCTTTTATTTGTATTATCCCATATTATTGCAGTATCGCCACCAAAAGAACCAGCATTATTAAACTGAATACTTTTATTTATTCCACCCGGAGTTCCGCTGTTATTTTCAGAAACAGGTAACCAATTTGCGCCATTCCATCCCAATACTTGACCATTAGTAGGTGCATTTGAAAGTATACTTCTTCCCTGAATTTGATTTGCATTCCACAATGCAGAAGTTGTTTGTGCACTAAAAACGTTTCCTGTTAAATCTAAACCTGTTCCTGCAGAATAAGTTGTGTTATTATCTGTACTTGAAATTGAAAAATTAGGATAAGCTCCTGAAATAGTAGTTGCACCACCCTGAGTTAAATTTACTGTTTGATCAGGAGCTAAATTAGTAATTACATTTCCAGTAATATCAATTCCATTTCCAGCTGTATATGTTTGACCTGCATTACCAGCTGTTTCGGCATACATTGCATATGGAACAGATAATAATTGTGTTGTTCCCATATCAAGAAAATTAGACCCACCATTTGGATCGGCTTCTACTTTTATATAATGTGAAGTACTACCCCAATTTATTGAAGAAAATGCATTTGTTATA
>CAIQJL010000308.1 GCA_903872185.1 uncultured Bacteroidota bacterium
ATTAAAAAAGCAATTATATTTTAATATATGTTATTTTAAAACATAGTTAAATTCTATGGCAAAACTAAAACTTGATCTTCACGATATCTATAACAAAAGCAAAGATATTGATGTTGCTTTAAAAAATATTATTCAAGAAGCTATAGATTGCAAAATTGAAACCATAGAAATTATTCAGGGAAAAGGAAGTGGACAGCTTAAAAAGAAAGTACTTCGTTTTTTACAACTACCAGAAATAAAAAACCTTTATCACCGAATAGAAAAAGACTCCAAAAATTTTGGGAGAATATTTGTGTATTTTAGATTTTAATAACTCTATTTATTCTCAAATATCAGTTTAATAGCCTTATTTAAACTGTTTGATTTAAAAACACAAAAGTACATGCCGAATGCTACTTTTTTATCTGAGCTATCTGTACCATCCCAATAAACATTATGCAATCCTATATTAAAATTATTATCTGCAAGTTGTTTAATTTGCTTTCCATTAATATCTATAATGCTAATATTAACATTTTCAGAATTTTCTATAATAAAAGATATTTCTACTTTTCTGTTAAATGGATTAGGAATTACCTTTAACAAATCCTTATTTTGCAATTCATTTATTTGTGTTGCTACAACAGTAAACAAAATAGAATCTGACCAATCACTCCACCTTACATTATGATCGCGGTATCGAATTCGCCATTTATATGATGAATCAACAATTAGAGTTCCTGATTGTACTGCTAATTGTTGAAGGTTAATGCCTGCATTAAGATTAACGGGATTAAAATTTACAACACCATAAATATCTTCAGAATTTCTCAGCGAATCAATTAATGGTGAATTCCATGAAGAATATTTTCCTGTTAATTGAAACTCTGAAGTCATTAATGAATCAATACCAGAAAATGCTGATGCAACAAGTATAGGAGTTAAATTCGAGATAGAATATGGTGTTAAAGCAACAGGTTTTGAAGGAGCGATCTGATTAATTTTACGATGCCATTTATCCAAAACGACATTATTAAGCGGTTTATTAGGATTTCCAAAACTGTACATTGTTGTTTCGCAGATTTTCTGATTCATATCCACATCAACAAGCACATAATTATAATGATCTAATGAACGTTGTGTTTCTTTGTAATTTGTTTGATTTGCATACATTCCCCATCTATCAAGGTCTCCTCCTCCTCCACCACTTAAAGTTGTTCTAAAATCCCAATTCATATTATGAGTAGATTTTAAAACTGCTCTTTCGTAATTATGGGAATGACCAGCTGAATGCATTGCTACTTTTGGAAAAGTTTTTAATTCACCATACACGTTGTTCCAGACATAAGAACTATTACCATCTGGCCACAATTCACTTTCTCCAGGTTGATGTGAAAATGAAAAAACAAAATCACACTGAGTATTTGCATCAGAATTCAATAATTTTTGATGTAGCCAGTTTGTCTGAACTATGTTATTATATATACCATTTGTATTTAATGCAATAAACTGACAATTGCCAAGATAGAAAGAATAATATTTTTCACACAAAACATTTGTAGTTGGGTAATCAGAAAACTCATCATATTTCATAAAGGAATAGAAAGATGCATTTTCTCCAACATGATTACCAATACTAACCATAAATGGAACAGAACATGAAATTTTTGAAAACGGAATAAAATACTCACTTAAATAGCTTCCAATAACTGATCCATCACCCATTATATCTCCAGAATGCATAACTAAGGATACAGAATCGTACCAGTTAACACCGTACAAATTAATAAATGTTTTTAACATAGTATCTGCAGTGGCAGTTGATCTTCCAACATAAGTCTGAGAATCGCCAATTACTGCAAATCTTATATGTCCGTTTGTATCACCAAAACTCGCAGGAGTTCTGAATGGATAAATTTCAGAAGTATCTGTACCACTTATACACCTGTAATAATATTTTGTTTTTGGCAATAATCCTGTTAGCTTAACGGTATGCCATCTATTTGTTGAAATATTTTCATAACTACCAATTGTTATATTTCCTAAAGCAGTTGTTGTTCCATATTCTACTTTAGTTGAAGAAATATCATAAGAATTCCAGCTTATGAACATTGAACTAGAAGTAGGAGTTTGCAAATAAGGCATAATGTTAGAATTCGTCAATCCACCAAGCTGAAAAACTTCATTATCATTTAGTGGAGCATTAAACAGTGCTATCTGCGACACATTTATAGTATTGTCCTCGCTATTGTCATCAGCAAAAAACAATACAGAAGGAATATCTAAAGAGAACCTGCTATCTACAGCCTGACTTGTAGCATTTAGGATTAAATGACCATCAATATAATATTTAAAACTTGTTCCTAAATCAACAACAATTACAAGTCTATGCCATTTATTTGGCTGAACAGAATAACCTGTATAACCAGTAGATGAAATACCAATATTACCTGTAGTATTAATAAAAACCTCCCCATCATTAGAGTTTGTAATATTAGTCTGATAAAAGCAATGCCATACCATTGGATCTGCAATCATAAAATCATACATAATTGAGTATTCATTAACTGTTGTTCCTCCACCATTTGCAGCTATTCCATGATTACAAGTATAATAACTTCCTGCACTAATTGAAACTGCGTTATCACCTGCATTTATTCCAGGCACTAATGTATGCATTCCATTTAACACAAGGTCGTTGCCTAATGTTGCCTGAGTTAAATTTGAGATATTTTCAAATGTCCAGCGACCAACCATACTTGCTGGAAAGATTTGAGAAAAAATTTGATAATTTATAACAAATAATAAAAATGCAAAAACTACAAATTTTATTTTCATATTAATAAATTATTTCTTAGGCGGTTGCAACTTCAAAATTTCAAGTTGATTTTTCTTAGCTTCTGCATTTACTTTTGCAATCTCTAGATTTGCAGCTGCTTTTTTTGCATCAGCATCAGATTTTAAAGCGTCGGCTTTTGCTTTATCAGCAATAGCAATATCTGCTTTTGCCTTTAATATTTCAGAGTTAGCTTTTGTAAGTTCAGCATTTGCAATTACTTTTTTTGCATCTGCATCTGATTTTGCTGCGTCGGCTTTTGCTTTATCAGCAATAGCAATATCTGCTTTTGCTTTTAATATTTCGGCATTAGCTTTTGCTACCTCTGTTTTTGCAATTACAGCATCATCTTTAGATTTTTGAACTCTAGACAATAATTCCTGTGACTTTAATTTGTCAGCTTCTGCCTGAACTTTTAATGCTTCATATTTTGGCTTTTCAGTTTCGGCAATTTGATTTTTTAAAACAAGAGCTGATTCATTTGCTTTAGCTTTATCAGCTTCAGCCTTAACTTTGTCTGCATCTGTTTTTGATTTTAATTCATCACTTTTAGCTTTATCAGCTTCTGCTTTTGCTTTAAGTGAAATAGACTGGTTCTGTAATGCTTCTGCTTTCTTTATTTCTAAATCAGCTTTTGCTTTTGCAGCATCATCTTTAGATTTTTGAGCGGCCACAAGCTGAGCAGTTGCATTAGCTTTTGTTATCTCTACTTTTGCAATTACAGCTTCATCTTTAATTTTTTGAGCTACGGCAATTACTTCCTGTGATTTTAATTTGTCTGCTTCTGCTTTAGTTTTAGTAGCTTCTGACTGTATTTTTAATGCTTCATATTTTGGCTTTTCAGTTTCGGCAAGCTGATTTTTCAATTGTAAAATTGATTCATCTGATTTTGATTTATCTGCAGCAAGTTTAAGTTTGTCAGCTTCAAGCTTTAATTTTAATTCTTCACTTTTTGCTTTATCCGCTTCAGATTTAGCTTTTAGTGCATTAGATTGTGCTAACAATAATTCACTTTTCTTTAAATCTGCATCTGCTTTAGCTTTTGCCAAATCATCTTTTGATTTCTGTGCTGCTGCAATTATTGCGTCAGATTTTGCTTTTGCTGCATCAGCTGCAGCTTTAATTGCACTTTGTTTTAAAATCTCTGCTTCTGCCTTTTTTAAGTCAGCATCAGCTTTTATTTTATCAGCTTCAATTTTTTTAATGTCAGTTTCTGCTTTAATTCTCTCAGATTCCGCACGAATTTTATCTGTTTCTAACTTTTGTTTTTCAATTTGGGCTTCACTTCTTGCTAAAGCATAAATAGAATCAATTTTCATCTTTTCTTTTTCAATATCAACCAGCTCAACTTCCCTAATTACTTCAACTGTTGTTTCTATTGTTTCAACAACTTCAACTTCTTTCTCAACTGTTTTCTCTACTTCAAGTACGTCAGTTACAGCCATTTCTTTTGTCAATGTAACAACCTGACTGGTTGCATCAATATTTTCAATTGCAAAACCACCCCCTTCTATTTTATAAATATCATAACTATCTTTTTCTTCACGTATAGTTGAATAATATCTTGTCTGACCACCAATAATATAATAGTTTATATCATCGTTTGTAGTATTTATAGGATAACCCATACTTTCAGGCTTAGACCAGGTACCATTCTCTTTCATTTCTGAATAAAAAATATCAAATCCACCAATCCCTGCGGAATAACCATTGGAACTAAAAAAAAGTGTTTTACCATCAGGATTTATAAAAGGAGAAATCTCACTAGAAGCAGTATTTATTGATATCCCTAAATTTTTTGGTTTGCTCCAATTTTTACCAGACTTAACACTTTGATAAATATCATATTTTCCATTTCCACCTTCACGATCACTACACAAATAGAGATATTTGCCATCAGCAGATACTGAAACACCAGTCTCATTTGAAGAAGAATTTATTTTTGAAATATATTCAGGTTTACTCCATACTTTATCTAAATATTTACTTTGATAAATATCTTTTTGACCTTTATCATCGATATACAAATAAAGTGTTAATCCATCTACAGAAAGACATAATGGGGCTTCATCATTATTTGAATTCCATTTAAAAGGAACAGCTGTTTCCCATTTTCCAGAAGCATCCTTTTTCGAAAAATAAATATCCTCATCAAATTTACCAGTAGTATTGCTTATTGTTTTATTTCCATCTTTTGAATTTCTTCTTGTAGCAAAAAACATTACAGAATTATCAAGAGTTAATACAGGATTTGTTTCAGAGAAAGTAGAGTTAATATTTTTACCAGGATTTTTTAAAACAATATCCCTTGGATTTTTAAGTGCATTCTTTGCATTTATACAATTTCTAATTACTTTTTCAACTGAAATAGGTGCATTTCCAGAATATGTATCATCATATTGAAGAAAAACAATTAGTGCACTATCTGGTTGCCCAATAGTTAAATATGTTTGCCCAAGGAAATACAAAGCATCATAAGGAGCAGCTTTTTCATCGGCATTAAAAAAATCATATTTTAAAGTTAAATTCTTTACTGCTTTTTTTAAATAAAGAAGAGACCTAGACTGCTCATCAATTGAATTATAATAACACAGTCCTATTTTAAAATTAGTATTTGAATTTTCAGCATCCTGACTTAATACTTTTTGCCATATTGCTAATGCTGAGTTAAAGTTTCCATTACTTAAAAGTTTATTTCCTTCATCAATTAAGTTAGTTAGTTCCTTATTGTTATTCATAACAGCTATTGCTTTTTGAATATTGCAAACAAAAATAACAACCAACATAATAAATATATTTAAGTACTTTTTCATAAGTATTTATTTAATAAAAGTTTTAGTAAACATTGACTATTTCATGACTATAATAAAATTTTAACTACTTTTTAATAAAAAGAAATTGCCCACCTTCGTCGCCAGTATTCTTTACAGGCGCAAATATTGGACTTTGTTCAGAATTATTAATTACAGGTATTTTTAATTTGTTATAGATTTGCCCTGCATCAAAATATTTACTTTGATTTTCAGTTAATGACTTTAGAAAATAATATGCAAAAACAGAATGCCCATCCTTTCCTCCATCCATAACAGGCTCTAAACCACCTGATGTCATAGCCTGACGAGATGACAAACTATGAACTTCCTTGTAATATTTTTCGGTTTCTTCAAATGGAACAGAAACAGTTTTTCCTCTAAAAATATCACCGCTAAAACATGCATCAGCAACTAATAAAGTGTGTTTAGATTTTATACCACCAAGGTATGCCTGAAGATCTGCATTTGAAATATAATTGGCAGCAGAATTAGTAGTTGCATCTATAGGAACCCAGAAACCTTTATTCATATCTTTCTTAAATTCGCCATGTCCGGAGTAATATATTAAAACATTATCCTGTTCTTTTACATTAGCAGTAAGCCACTCTAACTTAGTTATAATCCCTACACGCGTTGCCTGTTCATCATATAAAGTCTGAAAACTATCAAATTTGTATTTTGTTTTTAGTAATGCTTCAACTGCTTTTGCATCGTTTACAGCATTTTGAAGTGGCTGCCAACTTCCTTTATATTTATTTACACCAATTATTAGTGCGTAATATTTTCCAATAACCATTGTTTTTGATTGTGGAATATTTAATCCGGCAAGAGGATCTCCTCCCCCTCTGTATAATGTTTCTGGTGCTTCTACCTGAGGCACAACTTCTGCAAAAGTCATGTCAGTTGTAGGAAGTGCTTCATTCATTTTAACTTCAAAAATAAGGTCGTTGGCATTAGTATAAGCCCCTTCCAAATTTAAACCAATATTTATTTTAGGTTTATTAAATTCTTTAGTTGTATAAAATTGAACAGATAATTCTTTCTCTTCACCAGGTGCCATAGTAGAAATAAGCTCCGACAATTTATTAACTGCCATTACATTTGGAGGAAAAATATAACTAATCTTAGTATTTTTTGCATTTCCACTAGAAGTATTCTTAACCTTTAATTTTAAAGTTATTGGTGCACCTACTTCTGCCTTGCCGGTAACAGAGCTATATGCCTGACTTGTTATCATAACATAGCAATAACTTACTCCACCTCGAGATTGAAAATTAACTTTGTTTGGAACAGTGTTAAAACCATTGGCTTCTTGAATTTCAACTGTAAAAGATCCTGTTGCAGTTTCTAATAATGAATCCGTTGAGAATGGTATAACAACGCTCACATATTTATCAGCCTCAAGATTTCCTATTGGAATGTCTTTATTAAAATGCAAACCTACGACTGTATTATCAACAGATACTTTTGCAATTAAATTATATGCCTGGCCTTTTCCTGAGTTTTTTAAAATAAAATTTATTGTAGGATTTTCAGGATTTTCAATAATTCCATTATGATTATCTTCATTCAATGTTATGTTAGATACTGTAAGCTTTGGTTCGCCAGCATCCTTCATAAATTTTTTCTTACCTATTTTTAAACTACCAGCATCCCATATTTTCAAACTTGCATCATTACCTACAGAAATTAAAAGGCTATTCTTATCAGAAAAACAAATTGCAGTTATATCATTAGTATGCGCATCTAATTCTTTTACAATTTGTTTTGTCTCGATATTCCATATCGAAATTTTCTTGTCGGCTCCTGCAGCAGCAAGATATTGAACATCCGGACTAATTGCTAAACTATTAACTTTTGATTTAAAATTTGTTTCTAATAATTTACTACCAGATAATGCATCCCATATAACTATTGCACCTTCTGAACCTCCACTAACAATATATTTACCATCACTACTCCATGCAATAGCAGTAACCTCTTTTGAATCGGCACTATATGTTGTTTTTATTTTTCCAGTTAAAGCATCCCATATTTTAATAGTATTATCAGATGAACCAGTTGCAATATTTTTTCCATCAGGACTATAAGCAACAGCATTTACTGATTTTGTATGTTCTCTTAAAGTAAATATTGAACCACTTGTTACTCCATCCCAAATTTTTGCAGTATTATCTTTTGAGCTTGTAACAATATTATCATTAATAGGATTATAAGCTATTGCTGTAATATCCAATGTATGTTCTTTCAGAATTTTTTTAATTTTCCATTCATTTGCATCAAAAATTATTAATTTTCCATCTGAAGAGCCTGTAGAAAATGATTTACCATTAGCACTAAATGCTGTTGCAGTCACTGGAGATGAATGAGCAAAAACTTTAAGCTTATCCCCTGTTTTCACATCCCAAATCTCGGCACGTTTATCCATTCCACCAGTTACAATAAATGTAGCATCATTATTTATGGCAACTGAAAGTATCTCACTTGCATGTGCATTTTCTTTGTTCTTCAATAAATCCTGAGCAAAAGATGTTATGTAACATACTGAAATAACAAAAAATAATAACAATATTTTTTTCATCCTAAAATAAATTGTTGGTAATTACCTAATACAAATCTATTAAAAAAAACAATAGGTATAAATCCATTTCAAATTAATTTACATTAACTTATAAAAAATTAAAAATAAACGCTTTAAAATTTCACAATAAGAAAAATATTTTATATTTTTCAAATTCTTTTCGACAATATTTATTGAATTAAGTTTCATTTTATGAAAAAACAAATAATTCGACTTCTTATAATTTCATGTGTTTTAATTGTTTCATTAAATCACACATACGCACAGGCACCTGTTGCAAACTTTAGTGTATCATCAACTACAATCTGCGCAGGTCAATCAATTGTATTCAATGATCTTTCTACAAACACTCCTTTAACTTGGTCATGGAATTTTATGGGTGGAAACCCTATTACTTCAACTAACCAAAATCCAACTGTAATATATACAATTCCTGGTATATACGATGTAATATTGCAAGTTTCAAATATTGATGGTAGCAATGCGATGACGAAATCTGGTTATATTTTGGTTAATGCTTTACCCACTGTAAATGCAGGGCTCGATCAAACAGTATGCTCAGGATCTTCTGTAACCTTAAACGGTAATGGTGCAAATACATATTTCTGGGATAATGGAATTTTTAATGGGACACCGTTTACAGCATCAGTAACAACTAATTATACAGTAACAGGAACAGATGCCAATGGTTGTACAAATACAGATAATGTAAATATAAATGTAAATTCAAGTGTAACCCCTTCAATTTCTATCTCAGGAAACTCAACAATTTGCGCAGGATCCCCTGTATCGTTTACTGCATATCCAGCAAACGAAGGAACTCCTTTTTATCAATGGCAAATCAATGGTATAAACTTAGGAACAAATAACCCTATATTTACAACTTCCTCTTTAGTAAATGGTGATATTATTACTTGTATAATGACATCTTCATTATCCTGCGTAACAACACCTACCGTAACTTCAAATTCATTAACTGCAGCTGTTTATCCATTAATTACACCATCAGTTTCAATTTCAGGAATAAATACTATTTGCTCAGGAGCGTCACCCGTTTTTACAGCTACTCCTACAAATGGCGGAACTCCATCTTATCAATGGAAACTAAACGGAATAAACGTGGGTATAGGTAGCACAATGTATTCAAATAATGCATTATTAAATAACGATGTTATTAGTTGTGTTATGACAGCTTCAACTTATACCACCTGCATGACAGCTACAATTGCAACATCAAATTTAATTCATATGAATGTAAATCCATTACCAAATGTATTTGCTGGAAACGATGTTACAATTTGTAGTGGAATCAACAATGTAGTTTTGGGTGCAACAGGAGCATATTCATATATTTGGAGCACAGCTCAAACAATAGATTCTATTGTTGTACATCCACTTGTTACAACAAATTACACAGTTACCGGAACAGATCTTAATGGTTGTACAAATACCGATAACGTTACAGTAAACGTTTCATCTTCAATAATTAGCCCAACAATAACTGGTTCTACTACATTTTGTACAGGTGGCTCTACAACATTAGATGTTGGTGGAAGTTATAGTTATTATCAATGGTCAAACGGCAATATTACACAAACAATAAATGTAAATACAGCAGGTGATTATTCTGTTACTGTAACAAATGCTAGCGGTTGCACTGGAGTTGATTCTATTACGATTACTATGAGTTCCAGCTTAACTCCTACAATTACAGGAAATAATATTTGTAATGGAAATTCCACTACGCTTGATGCAGGTTTTGGATATGCCGCTTACCAATGGTCAAATGCAATGTTTTCTCAAACGATTACAGTAAATACTCCTAATATATATTATGTAACAGTTACTGATGGATCAGGATGTTCGGGTATTGGACAAATAAATATTACCCAAAATCCTTTACCAACAGTAAATGCTGGAAATAATGTTACAATTTGCGCAGGAAGTGCTACTATTTTAAATGCTACTGGAGCATTAACATATACATGGACACCTCCTGGCGGT
Organism: uncultured Bacteroidota bacterium; assembly: GCA_903872185.1. Taxonomy (GTDB): domain Bacteria; phylum Bacteroidota; class Bacteroidia; order Bacteroidales; family GWA2-32-17; genus GWA2-32-17. Next base: position 10,214 of record CAIQJL010000308.1, read on the forward strand.
CTTTCTGCTATTATAGGCAGTACAGTTACAGCAACTCCTACTTCAACTATTATATATTATGTTACAGGTACTGATATAAATGGCTGTACTAATACAGACAATGTAGTTGTAACAGTAACTTCATCACTTAACCCTACTATAACTGGTTCTAGCACATTTTGCATAGGTGGGTATACAACTTTAGATGCTGGAAGTGGATATAACACTTACACATGGTCAAATGGTTCTCTTTCGCAAACCATTAACGTAAATACTATAGGTAACTATTCTGTTACAGTCACTAATTTTAGTGGTTGCACTGGAAGAGATTCTATTTATATTACTCAAGGTACAAGTTTAACACCAACAATAACTGGTAATAATTTCTGTACTGGTAGCTATTCAATGCTAAATGCAGGTATGGGTTATAATAGCTACATTTGGAGTACAAGTGCAAATACTCAAACTATAACTGTAAATGCTGGAGGCACTTACTACGTTACAGTTAGCGACAATAGTGGTTGTTCAGGTGTTTCTCAAATTACTATTTCCATGTATCCTTTACCTTCGGTAAATGCTGGAAATAATGTTAGTATTTGTAATGGAAACTCTACAAGTTTAATGGCAACAGGTGCTTTATCATATTTATGGTCACCAGCAAACGGGCTTTCTTTAACAACAGGAAGTATAGTTACAGCAAACCCTAGTGTTAATACGACCTATGTAGTAACAGGAACAAATACTAATGGCTGTACAAACACCGATAATGTAGTTGTTACAGTTACATCTACACCTATTCCAATAATTACTGGAACTACTTCATTTTGTTCGGGGAGCTCAACTACTCTAAATGCAGGAAGCGGTTACACTTCTTATTATTGGTCAAATGGTTCAAATTCGCAAACAATTAACGTATATTCTTCAGGTAATTATTCTGTAACGGTTAGTAACGGGTGTAATGGAAGTACTCAAACTTTTGTAACAACTATACCAACTCCAATCGCATCTTTTAATGTTCAAGGTAATTGTATAGGCCAAACTACTTCTTTTAATAATACATCAGCTATAGTTTCCCCTGATTTTTATATATGGGAATTTGGTGATGGTAGTGCCTCCACTGAAACATCACCTACCCATATTTACGAAAATTCTGGAAATTACACAGTATACCTAGTTGCTTTTTCTTTAAATGGATGCAGAGATACTAGTCAGCAAATCTTTGTTGCAATTAACCCAAGACCTACTGTTACCATATTTGCATCAGATACTATTATATATGGAAATGGCCAAGTTGTGCTTAACGTAAACACTCAGGGAGGAAATGTTCAGTGGTCAAACGGTATGCAAAACCCAACAATTTCTGTTAATAATCCAGGCACTTATTCGGTTAATCTTACAGATCAATACGGTTGTATAGGAACTTCAAGTATTAATATATATCAAACAAATTATAATAATAATTCTGGCTCTAGTATAATTGTTTCATCTAACATTATTACTCCAAATGGAGATGGCGTTAACGACTACCTTACTATAAACAACTTACAATCATATATGAATAATGGAAGTAACGGCAATAATGGTTGCAGGGTTGAAATATACAATATGTGGAATGAAATGGTATATTCTTCAGAACATTATAACAATGACTGGAATTGTCAATTCTATGATGGAAAAAATCTACCTGATGGTGCATATTATTATTACATTCAATGCGGAAGAGAAACTTTAAAAGGAAATATAAATATCCTAACAAATTATAATAACAACAAGTAAAAAAGATAAAAATTCATAATAATGAAAAATATTAAATACATTTTCTTTATACTGTCAATTGTTTTTTGTTTGGGGCAGCTAAATTCAACAGCTCAACAGTTAACCTTAAGCAATCAGTATATTGTTAATAAATTTTCACTTTCACCTGCTTATGCAGGTCTAAATGAAAATTTTGAAGTTTTTGGTAACACCAGAAATGAATGGATAGGAGTTTACGGGGCACCTATAACAAATTCAATATCAGCTAACGGTGCTATAGGTAAAAATATGGGTATTGGCGCAAGTATAACTAATATGCAGGCTGGTATTTTTGTAAATCTTTCAACAAGTTTATATTACTCTTATCATATTCGTTTATCAAAAACAAAATTTCTTAGTTTTGGTTTAGGATTGGGCTTGCTTGAAAATCATCTTGACTTAAATAATAGTGATGCTCAATCAGATCCTATTTTCATGAGATCCGGATCAAAGAGTACAATGCCTGATGCTAGTTTTGGCATATTATTTAATAGCAAAAAATTACATCTTGGTGTTTCTGCACCAAGATTATTAGGAAAAAGAACTGAAAATAGCCTATATTCTCTTTGGCCATATTATCAGGCTTTTATTAGCTACAAACTGAATTTCAGTAAAGCATGGGCAATAAATCCAACAGCAATAATACATTACCCGGTAGATGCTCCTCCATTTTATGATTTTACTATTCCTATAATTTACCATCAAAAAGTTTGGTTTACATTAATATACAAAAAAACTGGTGACGCTGGTATAGGTCTTGGTGCTAATCTTAATTCAAACTTTGTTTTAAATTATACTGTTGAATGGTATGAACATGGTTTAGCTCATAGATCAGGAGGCACGCATGAATTAACTTTAGGTTGGAAAATTTCAAAAAAGAAACCTGATCAATTAAAAAGAAATAAGAAAAAGCCTTATTACGAATGGATAAACAAATAACAAAAAGGATGCAATTGCATCCTTTTTTGTTTATAATTAACTTTCACTTTACCGGCGGGTTATTGTATGCATTAGTTATCACCGAATCTAAAGAATATTGTTGCTTTGTTAAAACAAATCTACATTTTTGAAATTTAGAAATTGGCCATCCATTCCAGAAAACATAATCACCATATTGATCTTTCATATTATATCTTGTAGTAGTCTGGTTATCAAAAACCCAGGTCATCCTATTGTTAGTTTCATTAAATGAAATGCCAACATTCATAAACTTATTATATAAAGTAGTATTTAACCATTGAACATCAATACCAAAAAGCGATAGAATTTCGGATAAAGTAGCAGTAGCACAAACAGTTTCAAGTTTAAACTCTAAAGCAAAACTAGTAGCATACGTGTCTGCTATATAAAACTCAGCATTAGTATAAGTTAAATTTGAATAATTAAAATACTGATTAATACTTGCTTGAATTTGTGTATATTTACTTGCACCAAAAACCAAATATGTAACCATTGGACCTGCAGTAGTTAACATTACATTATCACTGGTTAAAGAAAATGCAGTTACAGGGAGTAAATGATTCTGGAATTTAGATAGAATATTTGTACCTGCAGAATCATATGCTTCAGTAATAACCCACACACCTTCCATCTTTGTCTTTGTAGAAATAGTATCTATAATATTATTTGAATATAAAATGGGATCATCATTTTCTTTCTTGCAATTCGTAAATATTATTGAAAAAACAAATATAAAAAGCACATAATAATATTTCCTTTTATTCATAATCAATGAAATAAATTTTAAATGATTTTATAATATCATTACAAATATATAAAAAAGTTGAAATTAAATAATCCTAATATCATCTTTCACTGAGATCTAAAATAAAAAAAGGATGCAATTGCATCCTTTTTTTATTAATTTATTAAAATCTAGTTTTTAACTATTTCAAGTTTTGTAGGTGGATTCTGATAAGCTTCATGCGTAATATCGTTTAAAGATTTTGATTTCTTTGTTAAAACAAATCTGGCTTTTGAAAATTTACTAATTGGCCATCCATACCATAAAACATAATCACCATTTGAGTCTTTCATATTATATCTTGCTGTAGTATAATCATCCCAAACCCAAGTCATTTTATCGCCAGCATCATTAAAAGAAACTCCAACGTTTAAAAATTTATGATAAACTACTTCTTTCAACCATTGTGCTTCAATTCCAAAAAGACTTAAAATACTAGATAAAGTACTTGTACCACCTATTCCTTCTAGCTTCATTTCAAGAGCAAATCTATCTGGAGTACCATCTGCAACAAAAAATTCGCCATTATTGAAATTTAAATTCGCATAATTAAATAATTGATCAATAGTTGAAGATATTTGTGTCCATTTAGTATCACCATATACCATATAAGTTGTCATAGGACCAGCAGTAGATATTACTGTGTTATCACTTTGTAACCAAAATGCAGTTATAGGAATTAAATGATTTTGTACTTTAGGCATTATAGTTACACCTGAAGAATCATAAGCTTCGGTAACAACCCAAACGCCTTCCATTTTAGTTTTTGTCGGAGTAGAATCCTTTTCTTTCTCGCAACTTGAAAACAAAAAAGTAACTGAGATTAATAAAGAAATTGTAAGAAATAGAGTATTTGCTTTTTTCATATTATGGTTTTTATTTAATAAACAAAATTAAAACTTTTTTTAATACGAGTTACATATAATTTTAGTTTCAATAAGAAATTAAAACTCAAAAAAATAATGTTTCACTATTGATATTTTTTCTTCACCATTTTTATTATAAAACTCTTCTAAGAAACTGTTAAAAACAACTTTTCCTTCTATTACTTTTTTCTTTGCTTCATCTGTAATAACTGAAAACTCAATTAAGACTTCTCGTTTTGGAACAAAAAAAATCAGATTCGCTATTACAATTAATATGCCTTTAAAATAAGCTTTAAAAAAAGACGGAGATTTTCCGGTTTTTGCCTTTGACCACATGCTTCCCCACAAACCACTTATTCTTACAGCTATTATCTCTGTATTTTCAGGAATATCTGTGACCACCACCCATGCACTTTTTTTATTTTTAATTCTTTCAAAACCTTGCTCAGTAGTTTGACCTGAAGGGTAAAGTAAAACGTTTTTATTATTTTTTAAGGCTTCAATTACATTATTCTGAATCTTTTTTAAAACATCAATATCTCTGCTACCTGCAGTTAAATCGCTAACAGGGACAGCTTTAATTCCATTAAGTACATATTTTAATAATGGGATTTTAAAATACGTTTCAGTAACGACAGGCATTACGGGTGTATATTTTGAAATATGACTGAAAAGTATTTGAGGATCGACTGTTGCCTGATGATTTGGTAAAAACAGTTTGGGATTGGACCCATTAAGAACTTCAATACCAATTAATTTTACTCTATATCTTAAACCTAAAAGTATTCTATAAATAATAATAACAATTCGCATAATCTACTTCCTAGTTAAAATACTTTTGACCCTATCGTTCATCTCGGGAACAAATTTTATCAGCACAAATGTAATGGTAATAACAATTAGAAGAAGAAATAAAAACACTGAATTAGTCCCTAATTTGTCTGAAATAACACCAAATAATCCGGAACCAATAAAAAGCATTAAAAATGTAATAAAATTTGAATATGCAATCATATCTCCTTGCTTTCTACCCTCAATTTTAGTCTGAATATATGCGCTTAACGGAACCATAAAAATGCCACTAAACATTGCTATAAAAAAGATGAAAAAAGAAAATAAATAAACATTTGATGGCTGAATAGAATAAACTAAAATTAAAAACAACGACATTCCCAAACCACCAATAGGAGTTAAAAGTAATTCTACTTTTCCTTTTGAAATTAATCCAGAGCTTAAACTGCCCAACCCAATACCAATAAGAGCAATTGACATAACCAAACTCATTTCGGTATTCGATAATTTTAATATTCCAGGACAATGAACAATAAGATTCATTTGCAACATCCCGTCAATCATCCAGAATGAACCTAAACCAAGCACTATTAGATTCATTCCTTTAAATCCTGTTACCCATTTAAAAGAATTAATTAAGAACTTAATGGGATTTATTGTTTCTGAAGAATTTTTTAATGGTTCTGTTTCTTTAGCTTTAATTAAAACTGTTGTGATAAAACTCAATACTGAAACAACTATTAGTATTACAGCAAGAATATGATAATTGTAATGATCAGAAATAATTGAAGCTACAACAGGACCTGCAATATTACCAAAAAAAACAAGCATCTCCATTACACCTGTTCCAAATGAAATGCCTCTGTTACCTCCTATGTCGCGAATTAAACCATATTTAGCAGGTGAAAATAATGTACTTACAATTCCAAGTAAAAAAATACAGACTAAAACAACATATATATTTTGAATGTAGAACCCAAAAGCACTAATAACGTAAATAGGAAACTCAGCTATTCTAGAATAAATTATAATCTTCTTTTTATACATTATTTGAGCAAGCTTTCCGGCTAGTGGTGAGAAAAAAATGTAAGGCACAAAAAATAAGCCTGACGCTAAAGAAACAATATAAGAATTAGCTCCTGAGTCTTTTGGAAACCATGCAACTGAAATAGTAATAATCAATAATTTTAAATAATTATTATTGAATACTCCTAAAAAGTTAGTCGAAAATAATGGAATCCACTTTGCTCCAGACATATAAAAAGGCCTTATTCTTCTTTAATTTGAGCGCAAGTTAAGGAAAAATCGTTACTTCTATAAACCTTACAAGTCTTAAAGACCTTTTAAGTTTAAGCAAGGTTTAGTTTAAAACATTGTGAATAAAAAAACTAATTCTGGCTACTTATTAGTTGAGTATATAATCAACTTTATATATAATTTTTAACTAGTAAAAATGGCAACTATAGGAATATACAATAAACTTAAAATATTTTCGAATTACTTTGAAGGTGATGTATATACAGATGACACAACTCGTTTATTGTACTCTACTGATGCCTCTGCATATCGCGAAAAACCAATTGCAGTTATTAGACCTAAAAATGTGAATGACATAAAAAAAGTAATTGCTTTTGCTTCTAAAAATAATGTTCCAATTGTACCAAGAACTGCAGGAACTTCTTTAGCTGGACAAGTTGTAGGAAATGGGATTATTGTTGACGTTTCTAAATACCTTACCAAAGTTCTTGAAATAAACGAAAAGGAAAAATGGGTTAGAGTTGAACCTGGAGTAGTTTTAGATGAGTTAAACAAAATACTTGCACCAAAAGGTTTATTTTTTGGACCAGAAACTTCAACTTCCAGCAGATGCATGATTGGTGGTATGGTTGGAAATAATTCCTGTGGTGCTCATTCGCTGATTTATGGAAGTACACGAGATCATCTTCTTGAGTTAAAAACCATCTTAAGTGATGGTTCAAGTGTAGAGTTTAAATCAATTACTAATGAAGAATATAAACAAAAGCTTGAAGGCGATAAACTAGAGAATAAAATCTATCAAAATATCAACGAAATTCTTTCAAATAAATCAAATATTGAAGAAATAAATAGGCAATATCCCGATTCTAGAATTCACCGAAGAAATACTGGCTACGCTATTGATGTTCTTAGCTTAACATCGCCTTTTTCAAATAACGATAACCATTTTAATTTTTGCAAACTTTTAGCAGGATCAGAAGGTACATTGGCTTTTACAACTGAAATAAAACTCAATCTTGTTGATTTACCTCCCAAAGAAATTGGCTTGGTTTGTATTCACATGAATTCGCTTGAAGAGACTTTTAAAGGTAATCTGGTTGCACTAAAACACAATCCTACTTCCATCGAATTGATGGACAAAGCAATTCTTGATCTCACAAAAGGAAATATTGAACAAAGTAAAAACCGTTTCTTTCTTGAAGGTGACCCTAAAGCACTTTTAATTGTTGAGTTTGCTAAAGAAACACGCGAAGAAATATTAGAAATAGCCAAAGGTCTTGAGGTAGAAATGCGAGCAAATTGTTTTGGCTATCATTTTCCCGTTGTTTTTGGAAATGATACCAAAAAAGTCTGGAATCTTAGAAAAGCTGGACTTGGTGTGTTAAGTACTTTACCTGGAGATGCTAAGCCGGTACCTGTAATTGAAGACACTGCAGTACATCCTGATGTACTTCCAGAGTATATGAATGACTTGAATAATTTATTCAAGAAACATGGACTAAGTTGCATATACTATGCACATATTGCAACAGGAGAAATTCATATTAGACCAATATTAAATCTTAAAATCAAGAAAGATGTTGAGCTTTTTAGGACAATTGCAAAAGACTCAGCCGAGCTTGTAAAAAAATACCGTGGATCATTAAGTGGTGAGCATGGCGATGGTAGACTTAGAGGTGAATTTATTCCATATATGATTGGTGATCATTGCTATTCACTTTTAAAACAGATAAAAGAGACTTGGGATCCAAAACATATTTTCAATCCTGGGAAAATTACAGACACACCTCCCATGAATTCGAGTTTAAGATATGAAACCGATAAGCAAGATAGAAATATTGAAACCATATTTGATTTCTCTCAAGATTTGGGAATTTTAGGTTCAGTAGAAAAATGTAATGGTTCTGCCGATTGTCGAAAATCTGAAATTATTGGAGGTACAATGTGCCCAAGTTTCATGGCTAGTAAAAATGAAAATCAATCTACCCGTGCAAGAGCTAATATTTTACGCGAATACCTGATAAATAGTAAAAAAACAAACCCGTTCGCACATGAAGAAATTTATGAAATAATGGATCTTTGTTTATCGTGTAAAGCTTGTAAATCAGAGTGTCCAAGCGGAGTTGATGTGGCGAAAATGAAGGCAGAATTCCTTCAACATTATTATGATGACAATGGAACTCCTTTTAGGACAAAAATGATAGCTTTTAGTCCAAGAATTAATCAATTTGGTTCAAATTTTCCGGGAATTTTTAATCTTTTTTCTAACCTCGGAAAATCAGTTATAGGGTTTTCTACTAAGAGAAAAATTCCAAAAGTTTATGGGAAAACTTTGATAAAATATTACAATAAAAATGAGATTTTGCTTCGCAAGAATATAGTTGCGGGGCAAGCCCGCAATGACGGAAATAATTTAGATCGTCATACTGAAATTGATTCAGCATCTCATAAAGAAAGATTGCGGGTCGAGCCCGAAATGACGAATAAGAGAAAGATTTACCTTTTTGCAGATGAATTCACAAATTTAAATGAGCCAGAAATTGGTATTAAAACAATCCTCCTGTTAAATAAATTAGGATACGAAGTAGTTATTCCAAAACATGTAGTTAGTGGCAGAACCTATTTCTCAAAAGGATTATTGAGAAAAGCAAAACTAATAGCAGAACAGAATGTTAAATACCTATCTGAAATTATTACAGAAGAAACTCCATTAATTGGAATCGAACCATCTGCAATTCTTGCATTCAGAGATGAATATCCTGAAATAGTTGAAAAATCATTAGTCGAAAAATC
>CAIQJL010000309.1 GCA_903872185.1 uncultured Bacteroidota bacterium
CAATCCCCATGTTATTACAGTTTGGTCAGCGAATGCAGGAATTACATTTTCGCCATAAGACTTATTTAATTCAATCCATGGATTGGTTTTATCAACATTTTCTGCAAGATTCTCAAAAGAGAATGATTTACGTTTATCAAACTCATCTGGATTTACACCCAGAATTCTTGGGTTTGCAATATGATTTAAATTTAGACAACTTGCATCATCACCATTTAAAGAAAAAAACTGAGCAAAGTTAACATTATTCAAAACACTATCATTTGAGAAGCCCAATTTGTCTTTTCCATTTATAGAATTTAACTTATAGGTTAAAGGGATACTAGTTTCTGCCCAATAAGTATAGCCACCAGTACCAGAATTATACTCATTTTCGCTTCCTAAAAATGTATTCTTATTTGCTCCAGTAATTACAACCACAAAAACACCCAATGAGATTAAAATAACAATTGTTATACTCCTTAACTTATTTCTTGAAGCATTAATAAATGCAAGTTTGCTAAAACTTATTTCTTTTGAATTATGTTTACCACCAATTAAAATATAGGTTAAAGTAATACATCCAACTAAAAACAATCCACCAGATGCAAGAAACAAGGAAGCATTTTTATCTACAGACGTTATAACTGAATATATCAACAAACTTAAAGAACCTCCTAATCCAATGAGAACAATTAAAAGCTTAATCCATCTATTTCTATTTTTATAATATTTCAATAATATTGAATTATTATTAATAAGATTTACTGCAGTTTTCTTCAGATTAAAATAAGTAACAACATAAATAGTTAACATTGATATTTCGAAACCACTTAAAACTCCTGTTAATAAAGTCATTGGTTTAATGGAAACATTCATCATTGAAGTTCTTATTATATCATTCCAAACTGAATTTATTGCTAACATTAAACCATAGTTATACAATATTCCAACACAAACTCCAACCAGACTACCTATCAATACAGTTATTGTACTTTCATAAACCTGAAGATTTAAAATCTGACTTCTTCTATAACCCATACTGACTAATAAACCTATTTCAGCCTTACGAGCTTTAAGATTTAAAACAAATAACATTATTGTTAGAATAAGTCCCGCAAGAATTACAAAAAAACTAAGACTTAAAAACAATTGTCCAAAATCGACTCCTGTACTTGCAGATTGCAAACCTGAAGTTTTAACGTCAACAATAGAAAGGTTAAGATCTTCAGGATTAATTTCTTTTAAAACTTCATTAGATGGATTATTTTTAGAAGAATTAAAAACTGAATCGCTAAATCGAATTGAAGTATAATCACCAAACTTATTTTCCCATAGTTTTTTTCCAGCTTCAATTGATATTACAGCCTTAGGAGTTCCCTTATATTCGTTCCAGTATTTCTCATCCTTATCACGAATTTTCTTGAGATCAATGGGAATATTCGTATTCCATTCAACACAACTTATTGCTGTTGCAAATCCTGGAAATTTTGGCATTAAGGAACGATTTATAAGACTATCCTTTGTTGGAATAATTCCTTTTACAATAAACAGATTACTATCTTCTCTTAAATTCTGCCTATCATCAATAACAAAGTACTTTAAATTAAGAGTATCACCAACTTTTGAATTTAAGTCTGCGGATAACCACTCATTAATTAAAATTTCATTTGATTGAAGTTCCTTACCATAATAATTCTTTGAAACAGCGGTCACAAAGGAATATGGAGTCGAATTTTCATTTAAACTTATTGAATTAACTAAGTAAGTTAGAATAACCTTAGCACTTGGAATTTTCTTTAGTATTGATGATGAAATTTGTTTATCAATAAAAATTCTGTCAGAAGTAATTTCATAATTTCTATTATCTATCTTATTAATTTCTATTCCTGCATCCTTAACACTCCAAACATCAGAAAGTATATTATTGAAAAAATCAGAATCAGGAATAATATTTTTCTTTTCAGACAACAAAACAACGTTCACCAATCCATTTACATCTAGCTTTGTGCTTAAATATTCTCGAGATATAAAAACATTATTAGGAGCCACCTGATTATTTTTCAAACTGAATCTACCTAAGTTATTATCATCGGCTATAGCTTTTATTTTTAATCGAAAAGAAACTGAAGGAATATCCTCTGCACTAAATGGTGAATTTATTGGAATAACACTCAATTTCTCTACTCTTAAAACTAATTCATCATTAACTTTTAAATTTAATTTTTCTGCAACATTTGAACTTATAATTGCTTCATCAGTATTTAAATTTGGCATCTTCTTATTGGAAAGTAACCAAAAAGAGGAATCGACACCTACAACCTGAGTCTTATTAATTCTTAAATCATTTTCAGGATTAGAAGAGATACCTTGAAGAATAATAACCGGAGCAGATTTTACATTTAATTTGTTTGAAATTTCTTCAGCAAGTTTAGCTCTAACAAATCTATCATTAGATTGTAAAACATATTGCACATTACCAAGTCTATTGTCAACAATACTTATTAAACTTGCTTTTACAGAATCACCGACAATTAATGCTCCCGTTAATACAGCAGTGGTAATAATTGTTCCGGCTAAAACAGCTAAATGCTGTTTCTTAAAAAATAGAAATGATTTAAATATGTAATTAAGTTTTGTCATTATTTTTCTTGTCATTCAGAGCGAAGCGTAGAATCTAATTGTAATATATCAAATACACACTTCGACTCCGCTCAGTGTGACTTACGTATTTAATTTTCCATTATTCAATTTATAAATTACTTTCATTTTGTTAGCCAATTCTAAAGAATGAGTCACTAATACAAGAGCAA
>CAIQJL010000310.1 GCA_903872185.1 uncultured Bacteroidota bacterium
AGACAACGAAACCCAAATAATGATATTCCATCAGATTTTAAGATATGATTTTTCTGTTCGTAAAGTGGAAGATGTTGTTCGCGAATTATCTGCCATAAGCAATAAACCGGCAACTCCAAGAACCAAATTAACTGCAGAACTTAAACAACTACGCGAAAAAATAAGTAAGCAACTTAAATGTAAAGTTGATATGCGAAAATCTGCAGATGGTAACGGCAAAATTGTTTTATCATTCCAAAGCGAAAAAGAATTTCAGAAATTAATAAATCACCTTACTAAAGAATGATGCTATTAATAAAACCTTCTTTTATTTTTTTTAAGAACATTCCTATAAGGGGGATGTTTTTTGTTTTAATATTAGCCTTCTTGTTTCTTCCACAACTCTCTATTTCTCAAACTGTAGCAAATAAAACTGATTCAACAAAAAAACATAGTCCTAAATTAGCCACATTGTTATCAACTGCGGTTCCGGGATTAGGACAGGTTTATAACAAAAAATACTGGAAAATTCCAATTATATACGCAGGAATGGGTTATTGCGTTTATATGACAAAAAGAGATAACAAATTATACAAAGATTATAAAAAAACTTATCTCGACTTATACTTTTCCGGTAATAAAGATAGTACTGTTTACCTTTACGGAGTTGGTTATACCTTGAGCGGCTTAGAGTCAGGTAAAAATTATTATCGCCGCTACCGCGACCTTTTCGTAATTTTTACTTCAGGACTATATCTAATGAATATAATTGACGCAAATGTTGATGCTCATTTATTCGACTTTGATATTAGCGACGATATAAGTATGAGAATAGTACCTTCAGCAATTGATGGTGGTATGGCTGGTCCGGTTGCTGGGTTTAAAATAAGTTTAAGATTGTAATTAAAAAATAAATTTTATAACAAATGAAATATGTTCTTGGTTTAATTTCCTTGTTTTTTTTGTTTTCATTTTCAAATGTAGCTCAAACTAATAATGAAGATACTACATTTATTAGCCCCGAATTAGATTTTCAGGATTTTTCCAGAAACCTAGATAGTATGCTTTCTTTGTGGTATGTTCAGGGATCCATAAATCCAACCGGAAATGAAAATATGTTTAATTCAACAAATGACACAACTTCTTTTCCATTTTACTCGGATGAAATGTATGTTGACCGTTTAGCAAGAATGAATACATACTTTGAAATGACTTATAACGACATAGTAAGAAAATTCATTGAATTCTATTCTATAAAACGCAGGCGACAGGTTGAAGTTATGTTAGGATTGTCTGAATATTATTTTCCTATTTTTGAACAGGCACTAGATAAATACGGACTTCCTTTAGAATTAAAATTTCTTCCTATTATAGAATCGGCTTTAAACCCTCGTGCTATAAGCCGTGCAGGTGCATCGGGTTTATGGCAATTTATGTACACTACTGGTAAAATATACAAATTAAATGTAAGTTCATTTATCGATGACCGTCAAGATCCGGTAAAAGCTTCAGAAGCAGCAGCCAGATATCTTAAAGACCTATATGATATTTACCATGATTGGCAGCTTGTTATTGCAGCCTACAATTGCGGGCCAGGAAACGTTAACAAAGCAATAAAAAGAACCGGAAAAACCACTTATTGGGGTATTTACGATCGACTCCCAAGAGAAACTCGTGGATATGTTCCAGCATTTATTGCTGCAGCATTTACAATGAGCAACTACAAAGAATTAAAACTTACTCCAAGAAAAATTGAAATGCCTACAGCAACTGATACCCTACATATTAATAAAGAACTACATTTATTGCAGGTTTCAGAGGTTCTTCAAATACCAATTGAAAAACTTCGTCAATTAAATCCTCAATATAAAAAGGACATTCTACCTGCAAATTTTGAAACTTTAACTTTGATTTTACCTAGCGATTATATTACACAATTTATTACTTTAAAAGATTCCATTTTTAATTATAAAGACTCTGTTTTTTTTAGTTCTATCAGACCCAATCAATATGGAAATCCAAACAATAACAACAAAACCAATAATTCCTCTGGCGATGTTAGATTAAGCTATACCGTAAAGAGTGGAGATAGTTTTGGAGTTATTGCAAATAAATTTAATGTAAACATTGCGGACATAAAATCATGGAATAACATTAAAAAGAATAAATTAATTGCAGGACAAAAATTAAGCATTTATGTTCCTGAAGGTAGTGCAGACAAATACAAGAAATATCAGAATGGGCAAGCAAAAACAGAAAACAAAACTCAAACTGTAACAAATAACAACAACGCAACTGTAGCTAAAGGCGATTATATTTATTATACAGTAAAATCAGGCGATAATTTTTATGTCATCTCAAAAAAGTACACTGGAGTAACTGGCGATGACATTATGAAACTTAATGGAATTACTGATGCCAGAAGTTTAAAAATCGGGCAAAAATTAAAAATAAAGAAAAAAGAATAAGTTAATCGTTAGCTCTTTAGAGGTATGAAACCATTAAAATCGCTTCTGTTTCTAATTGTTGTATTTGGAATTTTAACACTAATAGCATGGGCTACCCCAAAAGGTGGTATAAAATTATTTAATGATTGGAAAATAAAATTTCCAACTCTTTCAAGCATTTTTAACGACAGTACAATAAAATATGCTGATATCTCTTCTATTATTAAGAAAAATGAATTAACATCAGACAGCTTACAATTAAACGACTCATTGCTATCTATCGACTCGCTTAATGTTGATAGCTTAGTTAATGTGGTGCAACAACTGGAATTTCCTGATAGTCAAAGAACAGCATTATTGCCTTTTTTTAAAAATATACAAAGGAATGAAGGTTTAATAAGAGTGTTACATTATGGAGATAGTCAGATAGAAGGCGATAGAATTACAGGTTTTATTCGCAATCGTTTTCAAGGAAGATTTGGCGGTAGTGGAGCTGGTCTGGTACCTATAGTAGAAGTAAATGATTTAAGTGGAGCAATATCAATTGATAATACTGGAGAATGGAAACGCTACACATTGTTTGGCAAAATAGATAAAACAATAAAACATAAAAAATATGGTGTAATGTTAAGCTTTAGCAGATTCGCGCCAGTATTCAACGACTCCATACCTAACGATTCTATTATTTACGAAGCTTCTGCGAATATAAAAAAAGCTGGTGCCGCCTATGGAAATTGCTATAATTTCAGCGAAATAAAACTACTTTATGGCAATAACAAAAAACCCGTTATGGCCGAATTATATGACGGAGATAAGCTTCTTGGTTTTGAAACATTACTTGCCGGACAGGATTTTAATATTGCTACCTGGAAATTAACGTCAGTTCCTAAAGAACTTACTTTAAAATTTTCGGGCAAAGATAGCCCTGATATATATGGAATTGCATTTGACAGTAACAAAGGTTTAGCATTTGATAATATTCCGTTACGTGGCAGTTCAGGTACCGATTTCTCGAGAGGCGATTTAAATTTGTTAAAAAAAATGTATGAACAGCTTAACGTAAAACTTTTAATTTTTGAATTCGGAGTTAATGTTGTTCCAAATGTTCAGGAAGATTATACTTTTTACGAAAACTGGATTTACAGTCAGCTTTCAACTTTAAAAAGAATTCATCCAGATATGGGGATAATTGTTATAGGACTTTCTGACATGTCGCAAAAAACTGAAAACGGATATGAGTCATACCCTAATATTGAGAAAATAAGAACAGCTCAAAAGAAAGCAGCATTCCGTGCAAATTGTGCTTTCTGGGACTTTTATCAGGCAATGGGTGGTAAAAATTCGATGCCAAGCTGGGTAAATGCCGATCCACCTATGGCAGCAAAAGATTATACTCACTTAAGTCCTCGTGGTGCGAAAATTACAGCCGAAATGCTTTATAATGCACTTGTTTCAGAATATAACCGCTTTAAAATTTCAAATACAGAAACAAAAAAATAAAATATAACAAATATCAAAACTCAAACACCAAATATTATCTCGCTGCTTTTTAACAAATTAAAAACAAATAGTTTTAAACACTCATACGTTTTAAACTTTTTACTTTCAACTTTCAACTTCAGACTTTTAACTTTATACTTTATACTTTTATCTTTCAACTTTCCTTGTTTTTCCCAAGCATCCATTTTCAATCTTCCCGAATATCCATTTGTTAGATATGATTTAGATCGCATTATTTTCTCACCAGACAGTAGTAGTTACGATAGTTTATTTGCGAAAATGAATAAACTTGTTTCAAAAGGTGAAGGACAAATTAACATAGTACACATTGGCGATTCACATATTCAGGCCGATTATTTTTCTGGTAGAATTAGGGAACGGTTACAAACATTTTTTCTTGGTGGAAAGGGGTCCAGAGGATTTATCTTTCCATTCAAATTAATTCACTCAAATAATGCATTTAATTTTGCTGTTAATTCAACAGGAACATGGACAGGCTGCCGTAACATTGAAAGAAATAAATCATGTACTTTAGGTTTAGCAGGCGCCTCTGCAACCACTACTGATAGCATTTCATCATTCTCCATTCGTTTAAGAAAGCAGGATTATCCTTTATATGATTTTAACAGAATAAAAGTTTTTCATAACATGGATTCTACAAGCTTTGATATAGAAACCGATAATTATATTCTTAAACAAGAATTTGTTGATAACGATTCGCTTGGCTACACTCTTTTTGTAATGAAAAAATATTCCGATTCACTAACTTTTTATATTAAAAAAACTGATACAATACAAAAATCATTTACACTTTTTGGAATTAATCTCGAAAACGAAGATCCCGGAATAATATATCATTCAATAGGAGTAAATGGTGCCGAAGTAGAATCATTTATTCGCTGCTCGTTGTTTACATATCAGCTCGAAAAATTAAAACCTGATTGGGTAATTGTTTCGTTAGGTACAAATGATTGCTATTCCTCAAAATGCAATATGCCTGCTTTTGAAAAAAATCTTTTTGATCTTATTAAACTAATTAGAGCTGCTCAACCAAATGTTCCAATACTTTTCACAACCCCAGCCGACAATTATCGCAAACGTCGTTACCATAACCCTGATGTTGCAATAGCGTCTGAAATTATACAAAAAGTAGCAAAAAATAATAATTGTGCCTCTTGGAATTTATACGAAATTATGGGTGGATATGGCAGTATGGGAAGCTGGTTAAAATCTGGATTAGCAGCACGAGATAAACTTCATTTTGATAAACCAGGCTATTATTTGCAGGGGGATTTATTATTTACTGCATTTATAAAGGCTTACGATAATTTTATTGATAAAAAGAACCCTTTCTGATGGAATGGATTAAAGAAATATTTCTGTATCACGAAGATAAACCAATGATATTTTCCTCGTTGTTTTTCTGGGGATTTTTTGCTGTTACTCTTCTTGGCTATTCTATATTTTACAAAAAACATTGGTTGCGAAATGCATACTTATTTGTATTAAGTTTGTTTTTCTATTACAAATCCGGCGGCTATTTTTTCTCGCTACTAATCTTTACTACAGTTGTTGATTACTCTGTAGGACTTGCTTTAGGCGCAATAAAAAAACAAAATAAAAGAAAACTATTAATACTAGTCAGTGTTTTTGCCAATCTTTTAGTCCTTGCATATTTTAAATATTCTTACTTTTTTGTTGATATAACAAATAACCTATTAGGAACAGATTTTAAGGTTGTAAATTTATTGGCAGATTGGACAAATACCCTATCGGGTTCTCATTTTGATGTAAGCTCAATTATTCTTCCCGTTGGAATATCATTCTATACATTCCAATCAATGAGTTACACCATTGATGTTTACCGCAATAAAATAGCACCTGTTAAAAGCATTATCGATTTTGGGTTCTTTGTTACATTCTTCCCTCAATTAGTTGCAGGTCCTATTGTAAGGGCAACTGAATTTATTCCTCAGCTTTATCAGGATTACAAACTTACAAAAAACGAATTTGGTTATGCTCTTTTTCTCATTCTTAACGGTTTGATGAAAAAGATGATTATTAGCGATTACATTTCTATGAACTTTGTTGACCGTGTTTTTGATAATCCAATGACATATACCGGATTCGAAAACCTGATGGGAGTTTATGGTTATGCACTACAGATTTATTGCGATTTTAGCGGATACACAGATATTGCAATTGGTGTTGGTTTGTTGTTAGGATTTAAACTTCCAATAAATTTTAACTCACCTTACAAAGCGGCAAACATTACTGATTTCTGGCGACGTTGGCATATTTCACTATCAACATGGTTGCGCGATTACCTTTATATTTCATTAGGAGGAAACCGCTGTAGCAAATTTCGCAGATACTTAAACTTGCTAATCACAATGATTTTAGGCGGCTTATGGCATGGTGCAAGTTTTAGGTTTATAATATGGGGTGCAATACATGGAGTAGCTTTAGCAGGACATAAATTATGGATGGAATTATTCCCAAAAATTAAAACCGAAAATTTATTTTTAAAATTGTTAGGAGTATTTATAACATTTAACCTAGTTTGCTTTGCTTGGATATTCTTTCGTGCACACGACATGAAAGCTGTTGGCGAAATATTAAGCCAGATAGGCACTTCATTTGGCTTTGCTTTAATTCCCGAAATATTAACCTCATACTGGATAGTATTCTCAATACTTTTTGTTGGATTTGCCATACATTGGCTTCCTGCAACTTTTAAAGAATTTTACCGTGGTGTATTTATTAAAACCCCTATCTGGCTAAAAGTTGTAATTACAGTAATTGTTGTAATAATTATATTCCAGGCCAAATCCAGCAATGTTCAGCCGTTTATTTATTTTCAGTTTTAAAAAGCCTCACAGAGTCTCCTGAAAGGGACTCTGTGCTTTTCTATCTTTACCGCCATTCCTTCTCAGAGTCCTTTTTAAAATATTCATGTTTTTTGGGCATTCTGTTAAAAGAGACTCTGAGGAAAGTAGGTAAAGAGCCTCACAGAGTCTCCTAAAAGGGACTCTATGCATTTCTATATTTACCATAATTCCTTCTCAGAGTCCTTTTTAAAATATTCATGTTTTTTGCGCATTCTGTTAAAAGAGACTCTGAGGAAAGTAGGTTAACGTGCTGCCATTTATTTATTTTCAGTTTTAATAATCATTTTTAATTTTAAATAAAAAATTTATATTTGACAATGTTTAAATAAATAATAGAGTTCTCTCTAGAAGTTCATTAACTAACACAAAAAACTAAACAATATTAATATTTAAAAAATGAAAAACAATTACATTTTATCAATGATCTTAGTTATAATAGTACTTATAATCTACTCTTGTAACACAACGAATAATTTATCATCAGACGGGCTAATCCAAAAAAGAAAATTTAGAAAAGGTTATTATGTTCAAAATCCATTTAATAATCATATAAAACAAAGCACCGAGACAAATAAAGACTTTGATATTGCAAAAAAACAAGATGAACAAAAAAGAAATCCTGAAATAGTTTCAAATAAAGAAACTATTAATGAAGAAGTACTTATGGCCTCTGTTAACAATGACCCAATTGCTTTAACTAAAAACAACAGTGTAATAAACAATATTAAAAATCTTTACAATTCAGATATTAAAGACATTCAAACATTCAAAAAAGAATATAATAAAATTAAAAAAGGCTTTAAACACAAAATTGTTTTAAAAGAAAAAAATAAATCTAAAATATTATCAGAAGGTAGTGGCGGAGGGTTTAGCATTTCTGCATTTGTACTAGGTGTTGTAGGGCTTATAGTTGCTGGAATAATTTGCGGAATTTTAGCAATTATTTTCGGTGTAATTGGTTTGGGAAAAGGAAAATTAAAAGGATTAGCTATTGCTGGATTAATTTTAGGAATAATTGATTTAATTGGAGCTCTCATTGTTATTTCTTCATTATAACCCAATAAATAATTATAAGATTAAAGTCACCTTTATTATTAAGTTTTAAAATTCTGATTTGTTTTATTTAAATAGCCTCACAGAGTCTCCTAAAAGGGACTCTGTGCATTTCTATATTTATCGTAATTCTTTCTCAGAGTCCTTTTTAAAATATTCATATTTTCCGCCGCATTCCGTTAAAAGAGACTCTGAGAAAAGTAGGTGTTAAGTAACGTGCAGCTATTTATTTATTTTCATCTTTAATGATTTAAATACTTTTTAGTAATTTAAAAATATTTTATATTTGAGTTTTATTACTTAATTAGAATATTAAACTATTATTATACGTTAAAACTAATGATAAAAATTAAGTCATTTATTTTTACTAAACTAATTAAAAACATTTTTATATTAAGCGTTAATATACTTGTTTGCTGTGCTTTAATTCTAAATATAAATTCCTGCAAAAAAGATAAAAAGACAGAAACCAAAGTTTTTTCTGTATTATCTCAAAGTAGCTCTGACACTCTGATGCAATGTCACAGATATGATATTAAGTGGGAAGGTGGTGTTGAAGGAGATGTTTTTATTAATTTAATAAAAAACGGTATTCTACAGCAAGTAATAACAAATAGCACACATAACGATGGTAAGTTTAGCTGGTATGTTCGAAAACTACCTGAGTTAATTGGGAATAATTGTTTTAAAATTCAGGTTGGTAGTTTAAGTGATAATTCTGTAATAGGACAAAGTAATGCGAATTTTACCATTATACCTGATACCACTCCTTACGCAAGACGAATAGAATTAATAAGTCCAAATGGTGGTGAAGTATGGAGCAGTGGATTACTTCATTCAGTTATTATTGAGAAAAACTTCACAGAAAACGTGAATATTTATATGTATATAGGAACCAGTTCGCTAGGGCAACTAATCGATAATCCTGGCGATACTATTATGTTTTACTGTACTAATTGGCCTACAAATGCAAGTTATAAAATTAAAGTTACAAGCGTAATTTATCCTAATGTTTTTGATTTTAGTGATGACTATTTTGAACTAAGTGGCGGAGGCAAGTAAAACTTATACCTAACACATTAAATCAGTACAAATTATCCGCAGTAGTATAAATAAAACCCGACAACTATAACAAAGTATAAAAATGAATAAATTCATAAGAATATTTATAATTGTATTTATAACCCCAATAATTTTGTATTCACAAAAAGATAGTATTCCAACTTTAATACTTCAAAGAATTAATGATACTGGTAATCCTGTTCAAAAAATAATTAAGCCAAACAAAAAAATAAAGATCCTAACTAATGAAAATAAAAAATATGAATGCCTTCATATTATCTTACTTAGCGACTCTTCCATTTTTTTAAATACAGACACAATTTTATTAAAGAACATTAAAAACATTACAGCTAAATATAAAGGTTGTAGTCCATTAAAATTAACGTTAATTGTTGCAGGTTTAGCTTGTCTTCCTATAGCCATAGCAGCTCTACTCCCGAGGTATGGGGGTTCGTCGGACGCAGATGAATGGAATAATTACAACAAAGGTAGAGGAAAGTTTATTGCTATAGAAATAACCGGATTTTGGTTAATTTTAGATGGAATAGCAATACCAAAAACAAGAAAATTCGATACTGAGAATAAATGGATTATAAAAGTTGGAAATTATTATAAAAATTAAGTCATACAGAATATACTGAAATGGATATTTTACAAATGACAGTTCAATTTGCCGCAACGAACGCCATGACGAGCTAATTAAATTAATTTCTTCCTCTTAATATCGAAATAAAAAATCCATCAAAGTTAGCATCAGGACCAGGAGCTGGCGATAAAACTATTTTACCGTATGGGTCAATTAAAAAATATGATGGAACTGCTTTAACATTATACATGTTTTTTAACTTCTTTGTATTTTCAGGAGTAAGAAAGAACCATTTATAACCATTTGTTTTGCAAAACTCTCTGGTTTTTGAAACAGTACCATTACAACACATTGTTACAATATCCAAATCTTTAGCATATTTGTCAGAAATTGTCTTGAGTAGACTCATTTCATTAGCATTTGAGTAGCTCCTTAAATCAGTAAAAGTCACATACAAAAACTTCCCTTTTAAATCTGAAAGACTAATTCTTACACTATCCTGATTTAAAAGCGCAAAAAACGGTGCGTCGGCACCAGCTATCATATAGTTAACCTTTTTCTTAATGTTATTAGCAACACTTTTTAATTCAGTAGTTTTTGCAATTATAATCATAGAATCAAGGGTCATTAATAGTTGCTTTCTTGGAAACACCTTATATTCTGCGGTATGATTATCGTAAAAAGCATCATTTAATCCTTTTAAAATAATTAAATCAATTAAAGTGTCATTTGTTATTGTACGATTATTTTTCAATGTTAATTTAATCGCTGCCGGACTCTTAGCTTTTGCAATATCGTCCATTAAATTTTCTCCCCATTTTTTGGTTACAGAAACAGAAAAATAATGTGCAAAAACATGGTTAAACATATCCATGTATGCAGGACTATTTAATAGTAATATTTTTTTATTAAAATAATCTTTTATTATAAAATCATTTTCTCTTTCATAAGCCATAAATTTTAACATACTAAACCTATAATTGATATAAGATTTAAAATATGCATTCTGGCACCAATTAAACTTTTTCTGAATAGAAGTAATTGCCGAATCTGTAAACGCTTTTTTAGCGGTATAATAAGCCTTAATAAAGCTCTTTGATAAAAAGGCATTGTATTCATCATCAAACTGACTTATTAAACTATTAAGCTCTGTAGAATCAGAATTTTCAATTCCCGGAATAATTTCTATTGGTTCAAAATATGGACTTAGCTCTTCGGCAACAGAAAGTTTTCTTCTTGGAGGTATTTGTATTCTATAAGTTTTTCCGGGTTCAATATAAAGGGATAATTTAAAAAATTCCAGTGGAATATAAATTAAACTAGTTTGCTTAAGGTTTAATTTACATTCAAACTTTCCTTCAGGGTCAACCTTTCCAGAAAAAATTGTATCAAGATTATTTGAAATATAATCCGACTTAGTAATTATAAAAAGACTATCGCCTGAATATGATTTTTGGTTAAATGTAATTGTAGAAACCTGTGCAAAAGATTGAACAAAGAATACAAAAAAACAAAAGCTAAAAAAGAATTTAATCTTCATCTTAATTTATTAAAATAATTCCTTCGGGAACAAATAAACTAGCATCTCCACCATTTTTATATACTTCTCTAACAATTGTACTGTTAATTGGAGTATGTTCTGGCGTTGTTAAAAGAAACACTGTTTCTATCTTTTTTTCAAGAAATCTGTTTGTTTGGGCAATTGCTCGTTCAAATTCAAAATCAGCTGAAGTTCTTAATCCGCGTAAAATAAAACTTGCATTCATCTTTTTACAAAAATCAACTGTTAGTCCCGAATATTCCATTACCTCTACTTTAGTATCGTTTTTAAAAGTTTGCTTAATCCACTCAATTCTTTTTTCGAGTGAAAAAAACGAATCTTTTTTTTCGGCATTAACACCAATTGAGATAATAATTTTATCGAAAAGCGGTAAGGCTCTTTTAACTACAGATTCATGTCCTTTAGTTATAGGATCAAACGAGCCCGGAAAAATTGCTATTCTTTGCATATTGGTTAAACGTTAATTGCTACAAATTATTAACAAACGTATAGAAAATTAAGAATATCAACAAAAATAAAAAAAAATAGCTCCCTTTATACTTTCAACTTTTTACTTTAACCCTTTCCCAAAGGGATGCCTTTGGCACAACTTAGTACCTTTAATTTTTTTTAAACTTTCAACTTTTTACTTTACACTTTTAACTTATTAAAAGGCTCTATTGCTCTATTATATATTCCATTAGTATAAGCTATTGCCAAACCATAATTTGTAACCGGAATATTTAATTCTTTAAATTGCTGCAACCTGCTTTTTAGTTGTTTATTTGTAATCATACATGCCCCACACTGAACAACCAAAGAATACTCCTTAATTGGTCGTGGAAAACTTGCTAACCCACTTACAATTTCAAATTCGAGTTTTTTATCCGTGAATTTTTTTAACCAATTTGGAATTTTAAATCTGCCTATATCATCACAGGTAACATGGTGCGAACACGATTCAAGAATTAAAACAATATCACCATCTTTTAAATTACTTATTGCTGGCGTGCCTTTCATGTATTCATCAAAATCCCCTTTGTTTTTAGCTAACAATACACTAAATCCAGTAAGTGGAATATTTTCAGGAATAATTTTATCAATCTTTCCAAATAACTGACTGTCGGTAACGGCTAATTTTATTGGGATTGAAGTAGTTTTAAAAAAATATTCTACTTCGGTTTCTTTAAGTACAATACAAACTCCAAATTTATCTAACACACCTCGCACAGCCTGCATTTGAGGCAAAATCATTCTTCCTTCAGGAGCTTCGGTATCAACAGGTGTGATTAACAGCACAAAATCACCTTGATTTACCAATCCTTCAAATAATGGA
>CAIQJL010000311.1 GCA_903872185.1 uncultured Bacteroidota bacterium
TGGACTTGTACCTTTGGGTATAGGACTTAATATTGATTTTGTAAGTTTATTCAGCCATTTTGATCCAAAAATTCATCTTGGTGGTGATAATGTAGGGTTCTTTGGGCCACTAGCATGGACAATTATTTTCGGATTAACATTTGCGACTTTCCTAACATTAATTATGATACCAGTAATGTATAATTTAATGTATGCATCTAAAGTAAGAATTAAACGTGGCAAATCTAATAGAGCTGCAAGAAGATTGCAAAGAGCAAAACTGTAATAATTAATAATAAGTTTTTTATTAAGGTCATGTAGGGAAACTTACATGACTTTTTTATTTTTAACAACTAAATTGTCCTAAACAACGAGCATTTGTTTGCAGTCTGTGTCAAACCAGTAATAATTATATTAGTTGTTATAAATGTAAAATAGCACTAGTTCGCGCACTAAATACCAACATAGTGTTATAGCCTGTGCTATTTGTTTTCAGAGAAATAGTTAGGCATTCTCTTTCGAACGCTTAACAAGTTTTATAGGTCGTTTAACCTTGTTAGCTTTAATTAACTTTTTACGACTAAAAAATTCACTAATTGCTTTTTCTTCTTCAGTTGTTAGAGGTTCTTGTTCTCCAATATAGTCAACGTCTAATTCAATATTTTTTGTTTTCATATTAGATATTTTTATAGTACTTATTAATAAGTTTTAAAGCTGCTGTAGTTTCAATTATCATTACTCGTCTTCCAATATGGACAGCACCTAAACTTTCTATGTAATGGTCAATAAGTTTTGATTTAGAAATAAATGCCACATTTCCTTCATGTCCACGCTGAAAAGAAAGTTTACATGCAAATGCAACAAGATTTCCTGGAACACCAGAATAAACTTTAGTTTTTCCTTTATTAAATGACGCACTTTCAACTAAATGCAGGTATACGTGATCAAACTTTACTTCTAGACTTATTAAACCTTGAATAATTGCTGGATTATTTACAATAGTTAATTTGTAAACATCTCGTTCTGGTTGTTTAAATTCATCTTTCCAATTAAAAACCCAATTGTTTTTCTTTGAAATTTCTTTAAGATCATTATTTGAAATTACAGTTATATCAGTTGGAAAACTATCACCGGTGATTACATTTTCAATTGAATTAGTTAATTTGTCAATTATAAAGTCAAGTCCTTTATTACTATGTGCTTTCATAATACAAATATACAAAATAAAGTCAAATTTCAAGTATTTTTAAACATACCTATTCTTTTATCCATTTCCCCGTTGAAATTATTTTCTCGTTTTGAATTATACGATAAAAATAAATGCCTTGTTTAAATTGTGTTGTTGCAATATTTAATTGTTCGGTTTTGAATTTTTCCTGTGCGCATAACATGCCTGTTGAATTGTACAACTCAAACAATGTTTCGCTGTAATTTTCGGGGATGCTGATAAATAATTCATTCTGCCCGGGTTAGGGTATACAATGGCATTGTTATAAACCTGAATATTATGAGGGATGCTTGATAATACATTACCAGAGCTATCGAGTTTTATTATAAAAATATCATTTTGTTGAATGCTGTCGTTATAATTATAAAATGAGCCATAGACCATACATCCTTTATTATTTGTTGCTTTAATTCCACTAACAGTATAATAAATATCTCCCCAAATGTATTTTTTCCATTTTATATTTAATAACGAATCTAAATTATAAATTTCTACCCACGATGGGTTTGTTCCATAAGGGTTCCACTGAAAATTATAAACCCCACACAAAAAAATACTGGAATAACTAATAAAATCGATACTTTTCAGAGTAGCAGGATAGTCAACCGTATCTGAATCACTTCCGATATAAACGCTATTTTGTATATTATATAATGAATCCATAAATAAGATTCCGATTTTAAAGTCATCCCAACCTGAAAAATGTGTAACATTCTTCCCACATAAATAAAATTCATTTTTGTTTTTTGCAACTGAAGTCATCATATTATAAACAGTAGCACCAGGCATGGCGTGAATATCAATAATATTCAATAAAGAATCATATTTGATAATACAAGCTGCATTTCCCATTATAGGCCCTAAGTAATCAGATTGAACAAAGGATAGATAATAATCGTCCATTTCAATTATATTATACCCAAAATCATTTCCAGTATAATTAAAATATTTAATAGTATCTTTTAAATTACCTAAACTATCAATTATAACATACATAATACCAAGGAAATTTGTAGAATCTCTTCCTGTAATTGTAATAACAAAATCGTTATGAGAGGTAACAGTTGAAAACAAATAAAAAGGTCCATAAAATACTGTAGAATATTTTTTATTTAAAATTACATTTAAAGATGTGTCTAATAGCCAAAAAGAAAAATCTAATTTATTCGTAGTATCATTGATTAAAAGACCAAATGCATACAATTTGTTATTAACATATTTTACGTCATTTATTTGTCCATCCTCATTAGTAAGCCACAAAGAATCTGAAATTTGGTTATTTGAAAACTTATATAATTTTGGTACTGTTATATTTGTATTTAAATCTTTAAAATATGCAGACATAAAAAATGATGATGAATTTGGAATTTCAGCAACTGAACGTGGATACTCGTTGGCATCAGGGTTTATTCGTTTAAAATAAAAATTATTTTGTGAAAAAGAAAAATATACTTGTAAAAAGCAAATAATAAGGATAATGATTTTTTTGTTCATGATTTAATTAATAATATTGATAAAAGTATAAGCATATCCTATTGAAAACTAATTTTATAAAATTGTTTGTAAACACGTGTTTTAGAAAAATATAATGACTAAAAGTGTACTTAATATGAATTAAGATTAATACTAATTAATTCTTAATCCATTTTCCATTTCCAACAACATCGTTATTTACATTTAACAATTTGTAAAAATATATTCCAGATTTTAACATGGAAGTATTAATTGTATTTATTCCATTAATAATTTCCTTTTGCATAATTATTTCTCCAATAATATTTGACAATTGAAATATAGACTCAGTACCATTAGATTTACAATTTAAAACAGAGCTTCCTGGGTTTGGAAAAACAGAATAATTATCAACTAAAAAATCATTTTCTTTTACTGCAAGTGTAACAACTTGATTTTCGTAACAACCGATATCAATTCTACCGCCATAAATTCTTGGGCTACCAACAATATCATTTTCAGGAATAAATAAACCTACTGTATCTGTCGTTCCATTATTAATACACTGTGAAAAATCGGACAATGACCAGTTCGCATTCATTCCATTAAATGTACTACCAACCCCTAACGAAGGAGAAATAAATTCAGGATAAGAGCTAATCGAAAAATCACCACCATAGCCATTCTGGACACAATTATTTAAAAGAACATGACCACCCATAGCATTAGAAACATTAATCTGATCGCCTTGTGGATAAGGAAAAGTTGATACGTTTCCCCAGCAAATGTTATTATATATCTTCGCATTAGAAAATATCTGAATACCGTCTCCTTTCATAGAATGGTTATTTACAATTGTATTATTAAATATCCTAGAGTTTGACTGCTGATGACCATCAAAATAACCATTTCCATCGTTATTGCAAATAACATTATTAAAAACTAATCCATGTCTATTACTTGTATATATTACCCCATTAATTGTTACATTATTAAAACAATAATTATTGCATATTGTTGGACTATAACCTAAATCATCAGAAGTTGCAATAGCACCACCTGTCCCACCTACAAACAAGTATCCTGAATAATATATCCATTGAATTGCTTTATTTTTTATAAAAATATTCTTATTTATAATTGTTTGGCATTGCACATTTATATAAATTGCACCACCTTCACTAAAAGATCGGTTACTTTCAAATAAATTATTTTCAATTAACACCTTATTAACGTTTTTACAATAGATTGCCCCACCAGCCGGACCAGCAACACCAGCACTAGAACAAATAGACATATTGCATTTAAAAATAGAGTTTTTGACAATTAAATTTCCATAATTAGTGGCACAAATTGCTCCCCCGTTAGTGTTACCTCCATATACATCATTTTTTTTAGCAAATTGAATTTTACAATATTCAAATATTGATGTATCAGTTGAAGCATCAGTATTATTTATAAAGAAGCCAGCCCAACTTCCAGAAACCGAAATTGTATCTTGCCAAAAATTAGTTGTATCATTAACAGTAAAAATTACAGTATCATTTATTGCTCCAATAGCCCTAATTGATCCTATTACATTAATCTTATAATAGCCTTGAACTTCAACATACGTTCCTGAGTTAACAGTAAGAACAACATTTTGCTCAACATTTAAATCACCCATTACTTTAACTGTATCTGCGTTCCAGACTGTATTAGAACTTATGTTTCCAGAAACAATTATAGTTTGTGAAAATAAAGTGGAAGTAAAATAAACATTAAAAAATACACAAATAAAAATATTAATAACTTTCATGCCATACAAATTATTTATTGAAATTAAAGACAATCAAAAACACTTCGATTAAACGAAAAGCACATAATAATATTGCATACAATGTTTTACAACATTTATAATAAAATATACATAAAAACAAGTGTGATTTTTTAATTAATTTTAAACTGTAACTTTCAATTTACTTTCTTGAATAAAAATATTAAAGCTAACAATACAAACTAAGATTACAATTTAAAGTTCTCTTTTAATAATCATCGCTGTTGTTACACCACCACCGCCACAAATACTGGCAACGCAAAATGTTTTATCAAGATTTTTTAAAGCATAATAACCAGTTACGAGAATTCTTGCTCCGCTAATACCTGTTGGATGTCCTAATGCAATTGCACCACCATTAACATTAAGTTTATTGTTATCAATTTTTAAAACTTTTTGGTTTGAAAGAACCTGAATAGCAAAAGCCTCATTAATTTCTACTAAATCCATATCAGATAATTCCATTTTTGCTTTTTTCAAAGCCATTGGAATAGAAAATGAAGGACCCTCGCCCATAACATTAGGTTCTACAGAAGTCTGTGCAAATGAAACAATAGAAAATAATGGTTTAACACCTAATTCATTTGCTTTTTGTCTTGAAGTTACAATTAGTGCAGTTGCGCCATCGCTTAGCCCACATGAATTTCCTGCAGAAACTGTTCCTCCTTTTCTAAATGCAGCAGGAATCTTAGCCATCTTTTCAATATTAATATCATGACGAATAGTTTCATCTTTATCAAAAATAATAGCGTTTGTGTGTTTTGTTGCAGGAATTTCTATTGGCACTATTTCATCATTAAATCTTCCACTTTTTTGAGCTGCAGAAGCTTTCAAATGACTATGAACAGCATATTCATCCTGTTCTTCTCTTGAAATTTTATATTTATCATAAAGATTTTCTGCAGTGTCACCCATACCCATTCCAATTAATGGATCGATACTATCGCTCCAACCATCTTCAATAGTTTTATTTCCCATTTTAAAACCTTCCCATCTTGTACCTTTAAGTAAATAAGGAATAGAACTCATATTATCAAATCCACCTGCTAAAACAATATCAGCTTCACCTAGGCGAATTGCCTGAGATGCAAAGGCAATAGATCTCATTCCAGATGGACATGCCATATTTAATGATATTGCAGGAATTGATGGATTTATCCCACCTCTAACTGCAGCTGTACGTGCAGGGTTTGGACCATTACCAGCTTGTCGGCAACTACCAAGTATTACATCATCAATCTGATTTCCTGTTAAGCCAGCCCTTTGCAAAGCACCTTTTATTGCTACTGCTCCTAAATCATAAGATTCAATATCCCTTAAAGATCCGCCAAATTTACCCATTGCAGTTCTGCATGCAGAAATAACAACTATATCGTTTAAATTCATTTTCGTTTATTTTTTTATTTGCCACTAAAACTCAAAATCACAAAAACTCACTAAATATTTTTAATAACTTAATAACCCATTAACTTTTTTTGCCACAAAAACACATAAACACCAAAACACTATACCTCACTAAAAATTAATTTAATAGCCCATTAACTTTCATTTCTACTTTTAAACTTTCAACTTTTTACTTTATAACTTTTTCTAAGTAACTTTTTTAAATATACTGTCCACCATCAACTTTTAAAATATCACCTGTTATATGTTTGGCAAGATCGCTGCATAAAAACGCAACAGCATTTGCAATATCTTCAGGTTGACCAATTCTTCCTAATGTTATATCAGCCATTGCTTGAGTTCTTACACTCTCATCAGCATTTTTCATCATTTCCGTTTCAATTAAACCAGGAGCAACTGCATTAACATTTACATTATATTTACCTAGTTCTTTTGCAATAGTTTTTGTTAAGCCAATAATACCTGATTTTGCTGCAGAATAATTGGCTTGTCCAAATTTTCCGCGCATACCATTTATTGAAGTGATATTTACAATCTTACCTGATTGTTGCTCACGAAATATTGGCGAAACAGCTCTTATATAATTAAAAAATCCTTTAAGATTAATATCAACTACACTATCCCATTGCTCTTCTGTCATCTTCCAGATAACTCCATCTTTATTAATTCCAGCATTATTAACTAGAATATCAATTTTACCAAATTTACTAACAATAGTCTCAATTGCTTTTTGAGCATCATTAAAATTTGAAACATCAGCACGAATAAAGAATGCTTTTCTACCAAATTTCTCAATTTCAGATATTATATAACTTGCTTCATCTTTCCAATCTATAATTGCAATGTTAGCACCTAATTCGGAAAGTTTTAATGCTATTGCAGCGCCTATACCGGCACTACCACCTGTAACAATTGCAGTTTTATTTTCTAAATTCATTTTCATTTATTTTAATAAAGATAACTCTTTAAAACTTCTTTGTAAAAAAACGGTAATCATTTCCTTTCTGTATGATCTTGAATAAACA
>CAIQJL010000312.1 GCA_903872185.1 uncultured Bacteroidota bacterium
AGTAGGTGTTGCTGCACAAGCTGCTGTTGATGTCATAACACAGCTTACTACATCTGAATTTGCTAAAGCAGCATTTGTATATGTAGCGATATTAGTTCCAGCGTTTACACCATTTAATTTCCATTGATAAGAAGGTGTTCCTCCATTAGTTGGTGTTGCAGTAAATGTAGTTGATGTTCCCGCACAAATTGTTGAAGTTCCAGTAATTGCAACTGAAGGAGTAACACTTGGGTTAACGGTAATGTAATTAGTCATTGTTGAAGTATTTGGGCCACCAGCATTTGATGCAGTTAAAGCAACAGTATGTGCTCCGGCTGTTGCAAAAGTAACAACTGGATTTTGTAATGTAGAAGTAGCAGGAGTTCCTCCGGCAAAAGTCCATGCCCATGAAGTTGGAGTCCCTGTGCTTTGATCAGTAAATGTAGTGCTACCGTTTGGACAAATAGTAGTAGTGTTAGCAGTAAAACTAGCAACTGGTGCAGCAACTGAAGGAATCCAATCCAATACCATATTAGTATATTCTGTTTGATTTGCAGGTGTTAAATGAACCGAGGCAGCACCTTTAGTAAAAGAAATTGTTGTATTTGATGTTGAGGTTGTGCCATGTTGCCATGTAAATTCAACTCTAACATTATAAACTCCGTCCGGAACGACTGTCCCCGCAACATTTGTAGCATTCCATGAAATGGTAGATGGTGTAGCGTAACTAGTTAAAGAAGCACCAGTAGTTGCATCTACTACACTTGATGCAGAACTTGCTTTCCAAACAAGCAAATGTGAACTGGTTCCATGTGTATCTGCTCTTTTTAATTTAGTTTTAACAAAAACATTAGAACTGTTTTCAATCCAAATTGCAACATAATGATCTAATCCATAACTTCCGCTATGTGATGTTGGAGTTACAGTAAAAGTTAAAGTACCTGGAGTTTGAGAAAACCCGTTGTAGCTAAATAGCATAAATTGAGCAAATAACATGTAAAGAAAAAATTTCTTCATAATAATGGTATTAAGGTTTAAGAAAAATGTTAATTAATAGCAAATATCAAAATACTTATACGTATATTAAATACTATATAACAGAAAAATATAATTTTTGAAACGTTTCTATTACGATGTATGTCGTATAAAAATAAATCTACATCGGGTCAACATTCGACACAATAACTGCTGATTTAAAATCAGGATTGGTTTTTAAAGTTTCAATACTTGAAGAAACAAGGTCGCGAACTCGTTGTAACGCAATATTTCTTTCAATTTTTAGCATCATGTGTCGAATATAAAATGTTTGTATTTTTGACACTAATGGTTTTTCGGGACCAATAAGACGACTGCCAAATTGTTTTTTTAATAAGGTTGAGAAATTAAATGCAGCAGATTGGGCTATTCCTTCATTTTTATGCTTTACAACAAATTCTATCATTCTTGAGAATGGAGGATAATTGTATTTTTGCCTTTCCTCAACTTGCCATTTAAAAAGTGAGATATAATCATTTTCTATAACATATTTAATTACAGGATGCTCTGGCTGACTTGTTTGGATAATTACTTTTCCTTGTTCTTTTTTTCTTCCTGCTCTTCCACTTACCTGAGCCATTAATTGAAAACTGCGTTCGTTGGCTCTAAAATCAGGAAAATTAAGCATGTTATCTGCATTTAGAACTCCAACAAGACCTACATTATTAAAATCTAAGCCTTTTGAGATCATTTGTGTACCAACTAATATTTGTGTTGTACCAGTTTCAAAATCTTCCATTATCTGATCAATTTTTCGACGGGTTCTAGCAGTATCTAAATCTAATCTGCCAATTTGATATTCTGGAAAAATTAAAGATAAATCATCTTCAATTCTTTCGGTACCAAATCCTTTCATTGTAACTCCAGAGCTATTGCATGCCGGACAAGTTGCTGGAACATTTGTTGAAAAACCACAATAATGACAAATTAATTTGTTTTCGTATTTGTGATATGTTAATTTAACATCGCAATGACGGCAACCAGGAATCCAGTTGCAAACACTACATTCTAGCCATGGTGAAAAACCTCTTCTGTTTTGAAAAAGAATTATTTGTTTTCCGTTTTCAATAGTATGTTTGATTTCGTCAAGTAAAATGGGAGAAAAATGCGACTTCATTTGCTTTTTTCTATATGCCTCTTTTGTATCGACAATAATTATGTTGGGCATTTTTATATCTTGAAAACGTTGAGTTAACTCAACTAATCCAAATTTATTTTCGTGTGCATGAAAATAACTTTCAATTGATGGAGTTGCAGAACCTAAAAGTACTTTGGCGCCATGCATTTTTGCAAGCATAAGTGCACTATCTCTTGCATTATATCTTGGTGCAGGATCGAATTGCTTATAAGTGTTTTCGTGTTCTTCATCAACAATTATTAGTCCCAGGTTACTAAATGGCAAAAATATTGAAGATCTAACACCTAGCACAATTTTAAAAGGATTATTTATTTGATTTTCTTGTAAAACATTTAAATATGTTTCGACTCTTTCCGAATCGCTGAATTTACTATGATAGATACCCACTGAGTTTCCAAAAACTTTTCTTAGTCTATTTATTATTTGCCCTGTAAGCGCAATTTCGGGAAGTAAATAAAGAATCTGTTTACCTTGTTTAATATATTCGTTAATTAAATGAATATATATTTCAGTTTTACCACTTGATGTTACACCGTGTAATAAAACAGTTTCTTTTTCTTTAAAATAATTTCTTATTTTTTCAATTGCTTCAACCTGTATAATGTTTAGTTCTGCTAATTCAGTGTTTTCTCCTTTAAAATCTAATAATCTACTTACTTCTTTTTCGTGAATATTTAAAACATTTTTCTTTTGCAATTCGCGTAATGCATTTGCAGCGCCTGGCATTTGTTTTAAAAAGTCTGTTTTTTTTATACTTTTTTGTTCTGATGTAAAAATTTTTGATAGTCCCGCAAACATTAGTAACAAATCAGCTTGTTTTGGAGATCTAGATAGTTTCTCATAAATAGAATTAAAATGTTCTTCATTTTCTATTTCGGGAGAAATGGAAATAAATTCTTCGAATTTTGGAATATACCGTTCTGTAAGCGATTCTTCAACTACAATTATTCTTTTTGAAACTAAAGAACCAATTAGCATATAAACATTTCGCTTTTCAGTTATTTTAATTATATCTTCTATAACAATACTTCCATGTTCTTTTATTAAATCAATAACTAATGTCTCATCATCAAGCAAATCATCATGATTCATAAAATTATTACCCGGAAGAATAACTGATTCGCTTTCAAGTTTTAACCCTGATGGTAAAGCTGCTTTATATACTTCGCCAGGGGTACACATATAATACATGCTAATCCATTGCCAAAAAGTTAATTGAAATTGATTTACAATTGGATTTGCATCAATTATCTGAAGTATATCTTTTATTTCGAATTTAGGTTGGTTGTTATGAACATTGCATACAATCGCAGTATATAATTTCTTTTTCCCAAATTGAACAACTACACGTTTGCCTGGCTTAATAATATTCTCTAGTGAAATGGGAACAGAATATGTGAAATACCCTGGCAAAGCAAGAGGTAACAATACATCAACAAAAACCTGTTTGTAAGGCATTAGAATATAATCAGATTATAAATTATTCAGATAATTCTAAACCAATTACTCCAAGAGTTATTAAAGCTATAGAACCAATTTTAATAAAAGATACGGGTTCTTTTAACCAAATCATTCCAACTATTGCCATAACCATGATACCACCACTTGCCCATATTGCATAGGCAATACTTGTGTCCATTCTTCTTAAAACAAGAATTAGACAACCCAAAGCCATAGTGTAAAATAAAAGAACAAGTAAATCAGGACCAAGCTTTGTAAAGCCTTCTGATTTTTTCATAAAAATAAGAGCAACTATTTCAAAAAAAATACCCAATGCAAGTAAAAGCCATTTCATAACTATATATTATTTAAACACATTAAAAAAAATAATTTAGAATTTATTGCTCTAATTTTATACACTTTTTTCAAATAATTATTAAAGAACATTGAACAATAAATTATTAACATTATACATTTAAAATCTCAACAAGTTCTAATAACTTAGGGTCTATTGGTTTATGCGCTTTAACTGATTTACTAAATGGCACATAAGCAATTTGTTGGTTTTGCATCCCAACCATAATACTTCTTTGATCTTCCATTAGTGCGTCAATAGCAGCTACGCCTAAACGACTTGCTAAATATCGGTCATAAGCAGAGGGTGATCCACCTCTTTGTATGTGACCTAAAACAGTTACGCGAACACTATAATCCTTAAAGTCTTTTTCTACTGCTTTAGCTATTTCAAAAGCTCCACCAGCTTTTTCGCCTTCAGCAACTAAAATGATATTACTTGATTTTTTACGTTTAAAACCATTTTCTAAATGTTCTTTTAAAGTTGCAATTGGAGTTTCAACCTCAGGTATTAAAATTGCTTCTGCTCCACAGGCTATCCCTGCTCTAAGTGCAATAAATCCTGCATCACGCCCCATAACT
>CAIQJL010000313.1 GCA_903872185.1 uncultured Bacteroidota bacterium
CCATAATTTTCATTCTTTTTTGTGGTTAAAAATATAATTTATGGTTCAAAAAGACGAAATGTAAAGTGCTGCAAAAGAGAGAAATCGAACCTTATTCGGTGGCTTTTTTTTTCAGAATCTTATGCCACCGAATAGGACACCAAACTACCCCGAAAAAGGTGGTTTTTTAGGTGGTTTAAGTGAAATGAAAAACCCTGACTTCTCTCAAAATCAGGGTTTTGCTTCTTTTTACATAGGATTTTCGCGGAGAGAGGGGGATTCGAACCCCCGGTACCAATTACTCAGTACGACAGTTTAGCAAACTGTTGGTTTCAGCCACTCACCCATCTCTCCTGAAAGGTCGCAAAAGTACTAAATTGTAACCTACCAACAAAATAATTTTAAAGGAAAATATTTGATTTTAATTATATTTACTCAATTACTGCCGAAAGACCCTTGCTAATTAAACTATCTTTCATCAATTTCAAGTAATTGTAACTTCCTTTTTTTACATCACATTTACCTTTTAAATGTGTAATTAATGCACATTGCTCAGCTTGTTCGGGTAAATGCTTACATACATCAACCAACGATTCAATTACAAATTCAAAAGTATTAACTTCATCATTATAAAGAATCAAGAACATATCTTCTAACCTTGCTTCTTCATTTAAACCATTTGATGAAGGCTTTAATTTTACCTTTTCTTTTACCATCATTAATTGAATATTTAAATTTTAGGATACAAAATTACAAAATTTATTGATTAAGTATATTTTTAGCTTCATTTACAGAAATTTTAACTTTTCCATTAAAAGCAACTACAAAAGCATCTTTTACACCTTCATTTATTAAAACATCTCGCATTTTAACTGCTTCATCATATGTATTAAACTTTCCTACAGAATATACATTTGATCCATTTTCGTCGCGCTCCTGGTCAAGTCCATGATTTGATGACAAAGTCAAAAATTGATTTACCTTATCAACGGGCACTTGCTCTTTAAATGCTCCAATTTGTACTTTAAAGTTTATTGCACCTTTATCTATTGGCAAGTTATTGTTCTGTTTAACATCTACTGTTTGCTCTGGATATTTAACTTCAACCTGCTCAGAATTTGCACCTGGATTTTGCATCTCAATTTTAGTTGCCTCAACAACACTTATTCTTTTACCGTTATAATATGCAGATACGAAAGCATCAGGTATTCCAAGCTGAATTATTCTATTTTTTTCATTATCCGCTTTTTTGAAATCAGAATATTTTCCAGTAGTGTAACGAATGAATCCATAAGCTTGTTCTTCATATATTGGTGAAAGATTTTTTAAATCTTCAGAAGAAACAGGATTTTTATATACACCTATTTGAACAGTATAAAATAAACCAGACGTTTTTGAAACGTTAGTAGAATTCACTGCCTGCTTAACATTATTCTGAGCAGTTGTATTATTTACCTGATCATTGTTATCGGTCTGATTATTTGTATTAGTATTTTGATTTACTGGAGCAACTGTTCTGTTTTTAACTTTTTCAACCTCAGCTTGAGCTAACAAATTATAATTTTCATTATTACCATTTTCTTTAAGCATTCGGCGAGCATCAAATAATGAAATTCGTTTTCCATCTTTATATGCTACTACAAATGCATCGGTATAACCAATTGGTTTAATTTGATTACGAACAATATTTGCAGCATCTTCTGAATAAAACAAACCTACATAATACCTCACATACTGACTTCCTTCAAGTGTTTCGCCAGTTATTGGATTTAAGCCTTTAAAAGCTTCATTTTTAACTGGTGATTTAAAAGCTCCTATCTGTACCTTAAACACTATTCCTTCAGGTAATGGCACATTCATAGGTATTGGACTTACATTACTATAAGCATTAACAGGCAGTAACGAGAATCCAAATCCTGTTTTATTTAACGCTTCGGTAATTGTATTATTAGTAATGTTATTTATCGGAGGATTATTTACATTAGTATTTATATTATTTGTTACAGTATTATTTTCAACAATTAAATTTGACTTTGTAGTTGTATCAACAGGCGAAATATTATTTATTACAACATTATTTGTTTCATTAGTATTCTTAACAACTTTATTATTAACCTTAGTTGCAGTATCAACAGGAACAGTATTTTCAACTACCAAATTTGTTTTTGTAGTTGTATCAACAGGCGAAACATTATTTATTACAACATTATTTGTCTCATTGGTATTCTTAACAACTTTGTTATTAACCTTAGTTGCAGTATCAACAGGAACAGTATTTTCAACGACCAAATTTGTTTTTGTAGTTGTATCGACTGGAGTAACATTATTTATTACTACATTATTTGTCTCGTTTGTATTTTTAACAACATTATTACTAACATTTGTTGTGGTATCAACTAGAACTGTATTATTTTCAACTACCAAATTTGTTTTTGTAG
>CAIQJL010000314.1 GCA_903872185.1 uncultured Bacteroidota bacterium
ACCAGATGGTAATTGACTGTCAAAACTACCTTGTGAGTATTGCTCGTCAAAAGTATAGCGACTTTGTTTCAGAGTTTTT
The DNA here is from genome assembly GCA_903872185.1 of uncultured Bacteroidota bacterium. Classification (GTDB taxonomy): domain Bacteria; phylum Bacteroidota; class Bacteroidia; order Bacteroidales; family GWA2-32-17; genus GWA2-32-17. The sequence continues at coordinate 80 of CAIQJL010000314.1, forward strand.
AAAATAATCCCAGCTTGTATACCCACGCATAAATGGTGTTTATCCTGATTAGGGATAGTAATATCATGTGAACCCGATAAAGCAAATGAAAATGAATTGTAGGTTCTTGAACTATTATCATTTAAAATATATGCACCTGCACCCCATTTTTGTTTATAAGGCATGTCATATGCTAACGCAGAGCTCATATATGACTTTCGGGTAATAGCATCCCATTGGTTTCTGTATTGATGAACAAAACGATATTTCATATCTTTTTGCATACCTGTTAATGCAGGATTTAACAGAATTGGCGAAGCTTCATATTGTGACACATGAATATCTTGTGCAATTACTTGTTGTGTTAAAACAATTAATACTGCCTGGCAGAAAATTGTTAAAATTGATTTCTTTGTTTTCATGGCACAATTATTATCGAATCAATGTTATTTCACCTGAAACTTTATACTCTCTATTATTTATTGCAGTTGCTTTTATTGTGTATACATAAACACCAATAGGTTGTTCAACTCCATGGAATGTCCCATCCCAGCCTATTGCCGAGTCGGTGGTTGAATAGATTAAATTTCCCCATTCGTTATATACATTAAATAGTAAGTCTGTAAACGGACCACCTCTAACAACTAATGAGTCGTTAACCCCATCACCGTTTGGTGTAAAACCTGTTGGTAAAACCGGGGAGTATACTTCGTCGTTTTTACTAATTGTTATAGCTTGCGTTGCAGTATCTGAGCACCCGAATTCATTTTTTACAACTTCTGATACCATATAATTTCCTGGATAAAGGTATGCATAGGTTGGCTTTTGGTTTGTTGATGTTCCGAAATTATCTCCAAAATTCCAATTCCATGATCCTGCTCCAGTAGAAGCATCTGTAAATGTAATTTGAGATTCAACCTGATATTCCAAAGCTGAAACTGTAAACGATGCAACCGGAGAAGGATATATTGTTATAGGTTTTATAATTGTATCAATACAACCTTCGGCAGTTTGTATAATCATGCTTGCATTAAATGTTCCGTTTGTCTGGAATAGGTGAGAAGGATTTTGTAATGTAGATGTAAATGAATCACCAAAATTCCATTTCCATGATGAAATTACTCCATGAGAATAATTTGTTATATCGGTAAATCGAACACTATCATATATACAAGAATTTAATACGCTGAAATTTGCTTTGACGTTAAAAATTGAAACTGTACTTGAAATCGTATCAACACAATTTGCTGAAGTTTGAGCTATTAATTGAACATTATAAACTCCGGTATCAGCATATTGATGAAGAGGATTCTGGCTGGTTCCTGTATTCCCATCTCCAAAGTTCCATTGCCAGTTACTTGGCCCAAAGCCACTGAAAATAGATTGGTCTGAGAAATTTACAGAATAACTCTGGCAATTATAAGTATAATTAAAATTTGTGAAAAGTGTGTTAATTCTGATGTTTTGTGATGTTGTATCAGTGCAATAAGGTGTACTTATTATTAATTCAACATTATAGCTACCAGTATCACTATACAAATAAGTTGGATTTTGATTGTTACTTGTATTTCCATCACCAAAGCTCCAGTACCATGTACTTATTGCAGCTCCTAAAACTTCTGAAGTGTCAGTGAATAATACATGGTAATCAACACAATTATAACTATAGTTAAATCCAGGGAATGCATTTGTAACAGGTACCATTTGTGTGATTGTGTCGGTACAATTTGTTGAAGCGCCAACTATAAGTTGAACTTGATATGTGCCAGAATCAGCATATGAAATTTGAGGATTTTGGATATTGCTTGTCTGTCCATTTCCAAAGTTCCAATGCCAGCTGGTAATTGGTAAATTATTTATTGATGAAGTATCTGTAAAGTTTACATTGAAATTAGAACAATTCCCAATGAAACTAAAACCTGCAATTGGAGGTGGGTAAACAGTAGTAGGAATAGTTACTGAAGCCACGCATCCGGAATCACTTGTTGCAATTAAGCTAACATCAAATACTCCACTTGTATCATATAAATGAACTGGATTTTGTAGTACAGAGAATGTAGTGTCTCCAAAATTCCAAGACCAGTTATTTATATTTCCTCCAAGAACAGAACTTGCATCAGTAAATACAACCTGATCGAACAAGCATTGTGTAGATGAAGTGAACGCAGCAGCTGGTAATGGATTTACGTATATGTTTCTGTTTATAAAATATGAGCATCCCAAACTTGATGAAACTGTTAAATTAATAGAATGAGTACCTGTTGTATTAAACGTATAAGTTGGATTTTGATTTAAATCAGTATTTGATCCATCAAATGTCCATTGCCAACCAGTTATTGTTCCCGATATTACAGAACTTAAATCCGTAAACTGAACTGGAACATTTAAACATGGAGTTGTAAATGAAAATGCTGGTGCAAGAGGTACAATTAAATTGATATTCATATTGTCACTATTAGCAGGACAAATAGAGTTTCCTGTTGTAATTAATGTTAGAACAATATGTCCTATTATACTGTCAGATGCGCTAGGATAATATGCAACACTTAAAGAAGTATCGGTTGGCATAAAAGTACCAGTGCCAGTTGTTGTCCATAAACCTCCATTTGCATTTGCAATGGATCCGTTAACAGAAACTTGGTCAATTCCAAGGCACACATTAGCGTCTGGTCCTGCATTGGCAATTGGTAATTGTTGAATATCGACAATTACTGTATCGTTTCCAGGAAGACATCCTCCATTTGCTGTAGATGTTAAATATAATTCAACTCCACCGTTTAGTGAGTCTAATGAGCTTAAAGTATAAACTGCATTTAATGATGTAGCACTTGGAGTGAAACTTCCAGTTCCACTGGTTGTCCACAAACCTGTTGTTGATCCTCCAGTAATAATTGTGTTATTTAAAACTACTGTAGGATTTGTTACGCAATTAGCTTTATCTGGCCCTGCATAAACAAAAACAGAATTTCCAAAAAATAATTTAATAGTGTCGCTAACTACTATGCAGTTTCCATGGTCAGTTGTTGTAAGAACAAGATTTGCAGTGCCATTTGTTATGTCAGCACTTCCGAAAACATATATAGCATTTAATACATTATTAGAAGGAATGAAATTTCCATCTCCAAGACTTGTCCAGACTCCTGCTGAAGCTCCACCGTTAATAATTCCATAAAGATTAGTTTGTCCACCTGTACTGCAAACATGTTGATCTACACCAGCGTTAACAACAGGGGAAGGAGTAAAGGTTAAGTTCATTGTGTCTGTAACCTGTGAGCAGCCTCCATTTCCAGTGGTTGTTAGAATTATTTTAGAAGAACCCAATGATAAATCAAATGCAGAAGGAATATAAGTATTTATTAGATTATTTATATTTGCTGTGAATGTTCCTGTACCTGTTGTTGACCATTGTCCGCCAGTTGAAATTGTAACTGATCCAGATAAATTTACAGTAGAATTATTTGCACAAACAGATTGATCAACTCCTGCATCTGCTGTAGGGGCTGGAGAGAAGTTTATTTGCAGAATATCCATTGCGAAATTACAAGAGTTAGTAGCTGTTAAAGCAAGAGTTACGTTGCCTGTTGTTGTGTCGGCTGAGCTTGGTATGTAAATCGCATTTAAAGTTGTAGCATTAGGATTGAAAGTGCCACTTCCAGAAGTTGCCCAAATTCCTTGACTAGCACCACCCGAAATACTTCCATTTAATTGTACATTTCCATTGTTAGCACAAAGAGTTTGATCTTGGCCTGCACTTACTATTCCAGGAGGTAAAATGGTAATATGCATTGTGTCATTTGTTCCTATACAATTTCCGAAATTTGTAGGATGCAAGACAAGAGTGACACCTAAATTTAATGAGTCTAATGTGCTAGCATGATATGTTGCATTTAATGTTGTATTATTTGGTGTAAATGTTCCTGTGCCACTTGTTGTCCAGAATCCTGTAGTTGTAGCTCCATAAATAATTCCTGATAAAGGAATATTTAAATTATCAACGCAAACTACTTTATCAATACCTGCATTAATAAATGGTGCATCTGTTATAGTTAAAGTTATTGCATCATTTGCAAAATTACAACTGTTAGCCGTAAGTGTTAATGTTATATTTCCAATTGCTGTATCAGTTGCACTAGGAATATATGTTGCATTTAATGTGAAATGGTCTGGAACAAAAACTCCTGAACCACTTGTAGTCCAAAT
>CAIQJL010000315.1 GCA_903872185.1 uncultured Bacteroidota bacterium
ATGCCTGTGCACATGATGGATAACTCCGAAGAGTTTTCCACATGCACTCAGGCTCGACTACTCTGAAATGAAAGGAGCCCTAATTGCAAAAGTGACATTTCTACTTTGCACAAAAGGTGACATTTCTACTTTGGCTTGACAGCCCTAGCGACTAGAGAAAACTCAAAAAACAGGTTGGCACATCGACGACCCTGTATTATAATCATCCATCGTTAATTTAAGCGGGAATAGCTCAGTTGGTAGAGCACGACCTTGCCAAAAATATAAATCCATTTTATTCCAATTCTCATAGACATCAAAAAAGCATATCAGGATGCAATTTCACATACTTTTAGCTTTATCGAGCATAAAGCATTTCGACGCAGTTTGGAGTTAGATAACGATGATTGCAGCTTATTGTCTGTTCTGATTTTGTTCTCGATGAGGCATGAATATTTAAAGGTGCTTTACTTAATTATTTGTGTAATTTCCTTCAAATTTCATTGATTTTATTGACATTAACACATTATTTGTCTCATGAATTAAAAGAACTTTTCCTCAACAATAACCATTATTTTTCCTAATTTAGCATATATATATAACAAGGAGATGATTCATATGAGATTGTTCAAACTATTAGGCTGGCTATGGTTCGATGTTCTCGGTCACTATAAACCTTTAGCTTGGGCTTCCCCAGAGGTTAGAACTAGGGCAAGACTATTGATGTTCGGAGCCACAACACATTTACCAATTTCAAAAGTTGAAATCGTTGATCTGACGAAGAAAGAAGCTCAACCAAATGTTTAATATCCGTGAAAAAATTAAGTTGGGGAAAATAAGTCGGTTCATTCGTAATTTCCACAAAATGAGATATGGTCCCAAAATAGTGTATGTAGATTTAGATGGAGTGGTAGTTGATTTTCAATCTGGTATAGATCAATTAGACGAACAAACCAAGAAGATATTTGAGGGTCAATATGACGATGTGCCCAATATTTACAGCAGGATGGAACCAATTGCTGGTGCTGTAGATGCTGTAAAAAAATTGGCTACTAAGTATGATGTTTATTTTCTATCTACAGCACCGTGGGGCAATCCCTCTGCTTGGTCTGATAAAGTGAATTGGGTATCTCAATATCTGGGGGAATATGGATATAAACGACTTATTCTTTCACATCACAAAAATCTTAATAATGGTCACTACCTGATTGATGATAGACCTCGATCTAATGGTGCTGATAATTTTGAGGGTAAGGTGATTAATTTTGGTTCTGATGATTTCCCAAATTGGGACAAGGTTTTGGCGAAGTTGTTATGAAAAAACCAACCGCAGAAGATTTTTATAACACATCAGTATGTTACGCTTTTATCGGAATGAAAGAGGATGCCGAACTTTTTTATCAAAAGACTTTAGATAAATGTGACGGGATACTCCCTGTGTTTTCAGATAAAGGATTTGAAGATAGTTTATTTTTTAAAATGGCATTACTACGGAGGGCACTAAATTTGTGCAAATAGACCTCGATCAGATTGCTTTTGTAACAATCCAACGATTGACATCAAAACCAGATATTGTTCTGATTTCTTTTATAGACCACAATTTCACGATTGTGGAGATCATCATCAAAACTATCGATGAATAAAAAATTAGGGCGCATAAAATTTAGTCGGGTAGATGAGTAAAACCGGAGAGCTAAATGGG
>CAIQJL010000316.1 GCA_903872185.1 uncultured Bacteroidota bacterium
CTTTCGAATGGCCTTAAAACAGTGCCCAGGACAAGACTCCCCTCCATTCGTCGGGACAGGCTTCTCGTCTTGTCATACAAAACAGAAAAGGCCATTCTTTCGAATGGCCTTAAAACAGTGCCCAGGACAAGACTCGAACTTGCACACCCATACAGGCGCCAGCCCCTCAAGCTGGTATGTCTACCAATTCCACCACCTGGGCAAAGAACAGTACAAAGGTAAAAAAATATTTATAAATTCTCGGTAATAAATGTAGTCATACGGGAAAATAGATGATAGCGTGTGTTACGACCAGTATATATTCCGTGATTACTGTTAGGGTAAAACTGCGATTCAAATTGTTTATTACCTTCAACCAGTTTAGTTACTAGTTCCATACTATTTTGAAAATGGACATTATCATCTGCTGTTCCATGACATAAAAGAAATTTGCCTTTAATTTTTTTAGTGAAATTTATTGGAGAATTATCGTCGTAACCTGTTGCATTATCTTGCGGCAAACCATTATAGCGTTCAGTATAAATAGAATCGTAATATCTCCAATTAGTAACTGGAGCAACAGAAACAGCCATTTTAAAAACTCCAGCTCCTTTTTCCAAACATAGTGCAGAAAGATAACCACCAAAACTCCATCCCCATATTCCTATTCTTGCAGGATCAATATAGTTTAATGTACCTAAATATTTTGCAGCTTCAATCTGGTCGATAGTTTCAATATTTCCTAAATTGCGATAAGTAACTTTTTTAAACTCTGCTCCCCTAGCCCCTGTGCCACGATTATCGACTGAAACAATAATATACCCTTTTGAAGCTAAATGCTGATGCCATACCTGATAATAATCCCATTTATCTAAAACTTCCTGAGAGCCCGGTCCACCATAAACGGACATAAAAACAGGATACTTTTTACTAGGATCAAAATCAGCAGGTTTAATCATCCAACCATTTAACTCAACGCCATCAGAAGTTTTAAATTTAAAAAATTCTTTTTTAGTAAATTTACTATCACTTATTTTCTGAACCAGAGCTGCATTATCTTCCAAAACTCTAATTAACTTTCCTTTATTATCATTTAAAGTATAATAATCGGGACTTGTTGCACTTGAATAATTATTTATAAAATATGTACATCCTGAGCTAAAACTAACTTCATTTGTTCCATCGTGTGTTGTTAAACGTTTTTTATTCTTGCCATCAGCTCCTATTGAATATAAATTTCGTTGCATTGGTGATGCTTCAGAAGAAGTATAATAAACCAAATTTAGTTTTGCATCATAACCTTTAAAAGCATCTACATCCCAATTGCCATCAGTAACCTGATTTACTAGATTACCATGCATATCATACATGTAAATATGATTGTAACCATTTTTATCACTCAAATTGAAAAAATATTTCCCATCATCAGTAAAAACCAAGTTATCGGTAATTTCAATATACGTTTTATTTTCTTCGGTATAAATAACAGTTGAAACACCAGAAGAAGCATCGGCAACAAATATTTCTAATTTATTTTGCAATCTGTTCATTCTAATAAAACTTAAAACACCTTGTATATTTGTCCATGTTAATCTTGGAATATACTGATCAGTTTCTTTACCTATATCAACCGGAATTGTTTTACCATCGGTAACATTATACACATGCAGTGTTACTATTGAATTTTTTTCACCAGCTTTAGGATATTTATATTTGTATTCTGTTGGATATAAGGTACCATACATTGGCATACTAAATTCCTTAACATCAGTTTCATTAAATTTCATAAATGCAAGATTCTTACCATCAGGCGACCATGAAAAAGCACTAGAGAAACTAAACTCTTCTTCATAAACCCAATCTGGAACTCCATTAATAATATAATTAAATTTCCCATCACTTGTAACCTGTGTTTCTACATTTTTAACAATATCCATTATAAACAGATTATTATCTCTTACATAAGCAACTTTACTTCCATCTGGTGAAAGTTGTGCAAGTTGTTGTTTTCCATTATTGGATAATGCAGTTAATTTTTTATTAGCAATATCCCAAACATAATAACTAGCCTTAAACGAATGACGATAAATTTGTTCTTTATCACATGAAAATAGAATTTTAGTTTCATTTTTACTAAAAATATAGCTTTCAATTTTAGAAGGTTTTGTTTCAGATTTTGAAATCTGTGAAAGTGAAAACAAACAACTTACTTCTTTACCGCTTTTATAACTATATTTTACAATACTATCATTTGGCAAAAGCAAGGTGTAATTCTCACCATCTTTCATTGAAGTTAAATCATCAAGTCCAGAAGGATAAAACTTAAATGTTACCCAAGCGTCTTCAAGTGATACCTGTTGACAATATCCAGTATAAACAAATACTATCAATAATAAAGAACCTATTATTCGTTTCATTATATTTTTGTTTTATTTTTATGTAAAGGTTCAAATTTTTTAAAAAATAAAAAAGTCCGGTATTGTTTACCGGACTTAATTTTTATTAAAAAGGAAATAATACCTTATTTATTACGAATTATAACCACCGCGATCTTGGCGTTGTGGTCTTTCGTTATTTCTTTCGAAAGCTTTCTTAACTGCGATGTTCTTACCTTGTACTTCTTTACCTTCAAGATCTTTAAGAGCTACATTAGCTTCCTCATCATTAGGCATTTCAACAAAACCAAAACCTTTTGAGCGACCAGTTTCGCGATCAATAATTACTCGTGCTGAATCAACAGTACCAAATCCTTCAAAAAGTTGTTTTAATTCTTCGTCTTGAACTTTGTAGTTCAAATTTGCAACAAAAATGTTCATAAAAAAAATAATTAATTAATTAGAAAAATAATAACTAAAAAAAAATCTTTGCAGAAATTTAAACAATCTGCCGAGGCTGAGTAAAAACTTCTATAACTGACTGATTTCTCAATTGTGAGGCAAATATATAATAATTTGGATATATATACCAAATTATTTCAAAAAAAATTAATAACCAATGAATAAAAGCAAAACGGGAACTTTCTTTACGAAAATCCCCGTTTATCAATTTCAAGAGTAAACTCTATTATTGATTCAGATTACTGTTATTATGGCCAGTTAAAATGATGCAAGACCTTTTTAACTCCAGGAACTTTTATTTCCCTAAAGAAATACAGTTTTCCTCTCACTTGCTAAAGCAGACCATTTATTTGCACATCGTTACCAATGTTCAACTTGCTGGTCCGGCATCGAATGTGACAACCGGTTTAAAGCTGCCTTTTCCTTTGCCTTGGCTGTTTGTGATTACCCTGCACAGTTTTACCTTTGCATTACCCAGAACTTTCGGCGTCGTGTTTTGGTTGCCCAAAATCGCAATTTTACATGGTAATTAAACCAACCGATTGCAGATTAAAACTTTTGACTTGCGTCATCAGAATTTATCTCCACCTTTAAAGCTTTAACTTTATTGGTAGTCTGGCTCCCTTACAGCGAGCCTTGTTACAATTTTGCAATTGTTTGAAAGAACCCGAAAATGTTTTATTGAACTTGTTACAGAACAATTCTGCATTTCCCTTACTTAGCAGGTTAACCTTTTATCGCTCACCTGATGATACAAATATACAACAGACATTACCCTGAAAACAAATATTTTGAGTGCTTTAAATAAACAATTGATTAACAATACTTATACACAAAATGTTAATTTCTTTTGAAACACAGATTGCGAACGACTTTAGCCAAATTATATTGATATTAAGATTATTAAATATTATATTCTAAAGTAAGCATTATACTAGAGCTTTATTAATTATTAACACAATTATATGTTTTCAACATAATTACACTAATCTGAACATTGTTACAATAAAATTTGATTTCAATAACATATAAATCTACTTTTTAAAAACAAAACTATATATATCTTTACAACCCAAAAATATAAAGTATATGGAACTTTTTAAACACATTTTAGATTTAGATTTTGAATGGCTAATTAATACATACCAAACCTATATTTATTTAATTCTTTTTCTTGTAATTTTTATTGAAACTGGTATTGTTGCAATGCCTTTTTTACCTGGCGATTCTTTATTATTTACAGCTGGTTTGTTTGCTAATCAATTTGACAAAACTACTGGCGAACCATTATTAAATATTTTTTATCTTTTAATTTTATTGTTTACCGCTGCAGTTTTAGGCGATAACTCAAACTATTGGATTGGCAAAACCCTGGGTCTAAAAGTCATGAAAATTAAAATCAGAGGAAAGTTTATTGTAAAACAAAAATACTTAGATAAAACTCATGCTTTTTATGAAAAATACGGAACAAAAACTATTATTATGGCCCGATTTGTTCCAATAGTAAGAACATTTGCTCCATTTGTTGCCGGTATTGCAGAAATGAAATACAGAAGATTTTTATCTTATGATATTTTAGGAGGTGCTATATGGATTTCAACCCTAACTTGTGCAGGTTACTTTCTAGGCACAATTCCATGGATTAAAAATAATATTGAAACAGTAGCTATTGGAATTATTATTATTTCTGTTCTTCCAATAATAATTACAGTTATTAAAAGCAAACTAAAGAAAACAGCTTAAACTATCGGTGTGAACCATCACAATATGGTAATCGTTTTGACTTTGCACAACGACAAAGTGAAACTTTATCTGCGCAAGAAATAGTATTACCGTTTTCATCAATTAATTTAAAATTTCCAGCAATACGCATTGGACCAGTTTTCATTAATGTAATTACTGTGTCTTTTTCTTTATTTTCAGTTACAATTTCTACTGCTTTTTCATTTTCTTTCCATACCAATGCACGTGTTGGACAAAGATCAACAACCCTTTTAATTGCCATAGATGGTGCACCATCCATATTAATCCACGGCCTTTTTATTGTATTAAAAACTTCTGGTAATTCGCTTATACAAACCCCAGAATGATCGCAAAGACGAGGTGTCCACACTACTGTTATTTCACCATTTTTATAATCTTTGCCAACCTTATCCATATTATCGAAATTCATCTTAATTTATTTTAAAGGTGAATAATTTAAAATATCTTCAATTGGTTTTCTAACCCGCTTTTTTTCATTTTCTACTTTCTGAATTTCAGCAGGTAAATCTTCAATTTTACCTAAATATCCTAAAGCAATTATTGAAACAGGTTCCATATTTTGTGGCAAATTTAATAATTTATTAAATTTATCAAACTTAATACCAGCCATTTGATGCATAAATAAATTTAATACAGTAGCCTGATTCATCATATTTCCTATTGCTAAACCTAAATCATGTAAAGCAAATTTATTAGCTTCGTTATTATGATCATAAGTAGTTTTAACTACAGTTATAATTAATACTGGCGCTGTCTGTGCCCAGCTTTTATTAAAATCAACCAAACAATTTAAAGCATTATTATAAAACTCAGGATTTTTATTTTTTTCGGCAACATAAAATCTCCAAGGTTGATTATTAAAAGCTGAAGGTGCCCAACTTGCTGCTTCAATCAATAACTCAATTTTTTCCTGCTCAATACCCTTATTATCAAATGAACGCGGACTATGTCTTTTTGAAATGGATTCTATTAATTGCATAATTTTAAAATATTACCAAATATACAAAAAAACCAGCATACTATTTAGAATTAATGTAAATAATTTCATTATTTTAACAAAAAGTGAATTCAAAATTAGAATATCTAGTGAAAAATCAATTAATTATTGGTTCGTTTTTCAAATTAGTATATCTTTGAATCAGAAAATTTCACTAAAATGAAAAACTACTTATCTCTTTTTGTAATTTTGTTATTTACAACAGTTGTTAGTTTAAGTTGTAAAAAAACAAAAGATACAATTCCTGACCAACAGCAAATTTTAACTTCGGATACGTCGGGTATGACAGGAAAACTAACTGTTTATGTAAAATACCTAAACCAAAGTGGACAGGTTGTAAATGCTAATAATACCGATGTCTTTTTATATGCTTCACGCGAAGATATAACCGCAGATTTAGCTGGCACAAATAACGATTTGGCTATATACAGAATATATACCGGCAGCGGTAATACAGCATATTTTGGTTATATTAATTATGGAAATTATTATGTACTGGCTTTTAATAATAATATTAGTGGGTTGAGTTATTCTAAAACTTCAATTGTTCAGGTCAGGCCTCAACAAAATGAAACGCTAACTATTACTATGATTCACTAATATAATAAAGTGTAAAACATGCTAAAATCAATGACCGGTTTCGGAAAAACCGCTAACGAAAACTCCGGTAAAAAAATTACAGTCGAAATAAAATCTTTAAATAGTAAACAGGCTGATGTCTATATAAAGTTACCTTTTGCATATCGCGAAAAAGAAACTGAAATAAGAAACGACATTGTTAAAAAACTGGAGAGAGGCAAAATCGAGTTTTCAGTATTTATTGAATCTAAACAAACAGATAAACCTGTTTCAATAAATAAAGACGTTTTTGCCAGTTATTACAATCAATTAAAACCAATTCAAGAAGAACTTTTCCCAAATCAAAATCCTGATTGGGCTTCAATAATAACAAGGCTACCAGATATACTTTCACAAAATGCAGTTGAAGTTGACGAGAATGAATGGAAAGTGTTACAAGAAACAATAAACAGTGCTGTATTGCAACTTATAGCATTTAGAAATACCGAAGGTAAAGTTCTTGAGAATGAACTATTACAAAGGATCACAAACATTGAAACACTTCACTTGGAAATTTTAAAATACGAACCCCAAAGAATGGATACTGTTCGTAATCGCTTAAATCAGAATTTATCTGAACTCTTAGCAAAAGAAAGTTTTGATAAAAACAGATTTGAACAGGAGCTTATTTATTATCTTGAAAAAATGGATTTTACTGAGGAAAAAGTAAGACTAAGCAACCATTGTAAGTATTTTAGAGAAACATGTAAAGAAGAAAACTCCGGCAGAAAACTTGGTTTTATTTGTCAGGAAATTGGCCGTGAAATAAATACTCTGGGCTCAAAAGCTAATCATTCAGAAATTCAGCAAATTATTGTACAAATGAAAGATGAATTGGAAAAAGTTAAAGAACAATTATTAAACATACTTTAATGATTGGAAAAGTAATAATATTCTCGGCACCTTCGGGAGCAGGAAAAACTACGGTAGTAAAACATTTATTAAATGCGTTTCCACAACTTGAATTCAGTGTTTCGGCAACAAGTCGCCAGATAAGAGGAAACGAAACCAATGGAAAAGATTACTTCTATATTTCTGCAGAAGAATTCAGAACTAAAATAGAAAATCAGGAATTTATAGAATGGGAAGAAGTCTATGAAGGTTGTTATTATGGAACTTTACGTTCTGAATTAAAGCGTATATGGCAGAAAGACAATATTGTTGTCTTTGATGTAGATGTTAAAGGCGGAATGAATTTAAAAAGGATTTTAGGCGACAATGCATTAGCCATTTTCATTAACCCTCCAAGTCTTGAAATTCTTGAGGAAAGACTAAGAGCCCGATCAACAGATAATGAAGAATCTATTATTAGACGTGTTAATAAAGCAGGATTAGAAATGCACTTTTCTGGGCATTTCGATAAAGTTTTATTAAATGATGATTTAAACGAAACTCTTAAAACTGCTGAAAACTGGGTTAAAGAATTTATATAAAAACTTTACCCTGCTTCTATTATAACAATTTACAAATCTTTCTCCTCATCAATAAATTTAATTCCGTATTTTTCCAATTCATTAAGTATTGGATTGTAAAGTTCAGGTATAACAGGCACATGAACACCTGTAACTTTTATCTGACCTTTTAAAAGCATTTCTGCAGCAATTGCTACTGGCATACCTACTGTTATTGCCATAGCAGTATCAGTTGAATCTTTTCCAATAACAACGAGTGATGAAGTTATTTGTTTGCGTTTTCCGTTAAGTTCATATTCAAACTTATGCTGCATTACAATCATATCCTTATCTTCTGGAGAAAGTTTCCATTTCGGTTCTAATATGTGCTGAAGAACCTGAGCTGGTGTTGCTTCTTTTAAACCGATAATAGTTTTCTCGAAAACTCCCAGCCATGTTAATTTTTTCATTGTATCCGAAAAAGGATCAATATTTAAATGATTGCAAAGTTTTTCTTCAACCGTTAATTTATCATCATATTGCAAAAATAAGTTAATAAAATCACGATAAGTCATTTTATCTACATTCTCTATTTGATAAGTATCATCTGTTGCTCCAAGTTGAACAAAAACATCCCATGCTTTACAATATCCGGGACGACGCATTGTTCCTCTGAATATTGTTGGAATATTTTGCAAACCATAAACTTCTCTATAACTTAATGAATCGCGATTTGCATATACATCAAACTCTCCCATATTTAATACAGATGTTCTGTAAATTCTGCGAAAAAGCTGTGTGTAAGGAATATATTTTAAGGTTCCTTTTTCAATATATTTTGCAATACCTTGCCCAGCCACAACAACATTTCTTGGATTCCACGTAAATTTATAATTCCATGGATTGTTATCAGATTCGGGAGCAATTAATCCACCAGTATTTGAAGAGAAGGCAAGTAATTTACCACCTTCATTTTTAATTTTATCAATAACACGCATTGCCGACATATGATCAATTCCAGGATCAACACCTAATTCATTTAAGAGCGCTAAACCTTTTGCTTTTGCTTCGTTATCAAGCCCTTGCATATCTTTTGATACATATGAAGCAGTAACCATATGTTTTCCTTGTTTTACGCATTCTTTTGCAACTATTGGGTGCATAAATGCAGGAAGAAAGGAAATAACTATATCTGCTTTTGAAATTTCTTCAATCTTTTGATTTTCGTTTTGTATATCAAATAAAATTGCTCTTCCTAATGAATTTCCATCAACTTTTTTTTTCTGCAATTTCTTTTGAAATATCACCAACTGTAATATTCCAATTATTTTCTTTTGCTTTGTTAAGCAAATATTTAATCATAACACCAGCTGAAAAACCAGCACCAAGAATTAAAATATTTTTCATAATATTAAAAATAAATAAGATTTAGGCCACAAAAGTATAAAAACTAATATGCTTAAAATATGAGAAAAGGATTGGTTTGAAAAAAATTATAAAATTGTAAACGATAAACCAACAGAAACAGGTATTACATCTGGTCCTTTATTTTTTTCGAAAAATGAGCTTAAAGTATAATTGATTATTCCATTTACTTTACCATACCCCACTCTTAAAAACACTCCATATCTATATGGAAGAACATTGCTAAAATTGTATTCTTTAAACTTTACACTTTTTTTAGTTAAAGTCCTAAAATCATCTCCACTATATTTAATGTAATTTGTAATCATGTATCCAAATTTACCTCCTAATGAAACTTTAAAATTTCGTTTTTTAATATTTGGTTTAGTTCTAAAACGTATTTCAATTGGTATATCAACATAAGTTGAAGAAAATTTATTTTTAGTATATTCGTATCCACCAGTAATTTGCCTAAAGTATGTTATTCCAATACTATCAAATGGCAATGAATTATTATGAATATTATTTATCCCAACTCCAAAACCTATGGCTAAACTAAACGAAGAATTTCTACCAATTAAGGGTGTCATTGCATATGCCTCAGCACCAACAGAAACTGGCATAAGAGTAATTTCAGACGGAGCATTAAGCCATGTATTAGATAAAATATTTATTACAATTTGATCATTGGGCATTTTCACCGAATCTACCACTGCTTCTTCCTGTGCTACAGACACTATACTCATACTAAACATAAATGAAATTGCAGTAAAAATTATCTTTTTCATGTTTTTTTTTGATAAAGGTAGATATTTTTTTTTGGTTGAAAATAAAAATTTATTACTTTTGCATCTCCAAATGCGGGAATAGCTCAGTTGGTAGAGCACGACCTTGCCAAGGTCGGGGTCGCGAGTCCGAGTCTCGTTTCCCGCTCAAAAGAACTCTCTTCTACCGAGAGTTTTTTTTAACGCCCTGGTGGTGGAATTGGTAGACACGCAGGACTTAAAATCCTGTGGCCCCAAAGGCCGTACCGGTTCGATTCCGGTCCGGGGTACAAAAAAGACAAGCATAAAGCTTGTCTTTTTTCATTTAAGAAAGTTTGAGTTTAAAATGAATTAAAAAATCACTTTTATTAAACCTAAATTCCCAATTATTCATTTTCACACTATAGTTATTATTTGTTTCTTTACTTAATTTTATAATCTAGTATTTATCATTTAATCTTAAACTATGAAAAAATATTTAATTATTTTAATGTTTTCTTCAATTGCATTTTCAAGTTGTAATAATGAAGTAAAAACTATAGAATCTACAGGTGGTATAAGAATAAATATTGAAATTTCCACAATTGACATTTTAAAAGAACTGAGTATTAACAGTGAAGATTCCATTTTTCAACTTTGCTTACAAAAAACTAATACTGGAAAATATAATAGCTTAGAAGAATTTCTTGACTCGTTTAACAAAACAGTTCAAGAAATTAACCCCAGCATAAAATTAGCGTCATATTTTGCTTCATTTGAAATGAAAGATAAAATAACATTTCAATCAACAAATGATAAAGTTATTGAAGTATTAAAATTAGAGTTACAAAAGAAGATTGATGAAACAATTATAAATCTGACTAAAAGATTAGAAAATTTTTCGGAACAACCTGCTAATATAAAAGTATTGGAATATAATTTAATTCTTGTGGAAATTCCAGGGTTATTTGAAAAACAAAGAATATGTAATTTAATTCAATCAACTGGCAACCTTGGTTTCTGGGAAACTTATGAAAATTCGGAAGTATTCCAATACATAGATGCTGCAAATAAAAAATTAGTTGAACTTGAATTATATGAAAAGAAAAATATTATTGAAACAACTAATAAAGAACAATCTCTTTTAGATGATATAAATTCAAAAAACGATTCAATGCAGGTAAAATCAAGTAATGAAAATCCATTATTTTCAATTTTATTCCCTAATGTAGAAAATGGACAAAAACTTGCATCCGGAGCTATTGTTGGCACAGCTGACATTAAAGATACTGCTCAAATAAATAAGCTTCTAGCTTTAAAACAAATTAAATCAATATTCCCTTATTCACTTCGCTTTTTATGGACATTAAAACCTATAAAAGATTCTAATTTATTTCAACTTATTGCAATACGTGTTACAAGTCGCGACGGGCTTTCTCCATTAGATGGCAGTGTAATAGTTTCAGCAAAAAAAGAAGATGGTAATAATGGCAACCCTATAATTTCAATGTCAATGAATTCTGAAGGAGCAAGAATATGGTCAAGAATTACTCGTGATAATGTAGGAAAACAAATTGCAATTGTGCTCGATAATTACGTTTACTCTTTTCCATTAGTTAATGATGAAATAAAAAGTGGAAACTCTTCAATTACAGGTGATTTTAGTAATGAAGAAGCTGAAGATATGGTATGTATACTAAATGCAGGAAGTTGCCCTGTAAAATTGAAAGTAATTGCAGTTGATATTAAAGAAGCTCCAAAGAAATAGTTTCTTTAGAATAACTGAAACAAAATTTATTTACTTATATACAATTGAGTAATTTTTGTTATATCACACTTTCTCTACCTTCAATAAATCAGTATAAAGTAACCACCCTTCAACATCCTGGTAATTCATTTCTTTTATAAGATTTACGTAGCGGCTTACCTGGCTTTTGTGTTTTTGTATATCTTCTTTCCCTGTTTTGTAATCGATAACCAGCACTTTGTTATCTCTAAACACAACACGGTCAGGTCGTTTTATACTTGAATTTTTAACAACGATTCCAATTTCGGTAAATACTTCATTTTTGGAGTCGAACCACTCTCCTACTTCAGAGATTGCAAAAAGATCATTTAACATTTTGCTAAGTTTTTCGAGCTCTTGGGAAGATATTTTTTCTTTAACACAAAATTGTTGTAAAACTTTTAAGTAATTTTCTTTAGTTGTTATTAAAGCTAAAATTTTATGTAACAATATACCATATTTAATTTTCTCGTCAGCTTCTGGTTTCATTATACCAAAACTATTATCGGCAATTAATATTTCAGTATTAAAAACAGAAAATTGTCCAGTAGTTGAGATAGATTGTTTTTTATCAAATTCGGTTGGTAATGCTTCTATTTTATCAAGTTCACCTATTTCAAATATCTGTGTTTCTGCATTAAAAAAAGCACTTATTTTAGAACTATTACCTTTTACATTGCATTCAGTTTCGGAATTTAAACTATCAAATATTAATTGATTAATATCGTTTTGTCCTGCTTTTTTATTTACCGGGCAGGCAATTTCAAGTATAGTTTTGGCGCGAGTTGTTGCAACATAAAGTAAGTTAGTATTATCAACAACAGATCGTATAACTTCTTCAAAATACTCTGCAGCAAAATGTGAATGTTGCATATCTTTATTAAAAACAACCGGAATTACTGGCAATGAATTATAAGGTTCAACATTAGATTTACACCATAATACAGGCGGGTGCTTTGATGGTAACATTGGCCAATCGGGAAAAGGAATAACAACAGCTTCGTACTGCATTCCTTTTGATTTGTGTATAGAAACGATTTTAACAACTTCCTTTTCATCCGACATAGAAACGAGTTGTTTATTTCCATTTTCGCTCCACCACTCAATAAAATTATCAATAGTAGCTAATGGTTTTTTAGAAAAATCGCGAACACAATCTAAAAAGTTTAAAATAAAAGGAATTTCTTCTACAATAGAATATAAATTAAAAATATTTATAAACTGCTCAACCATCTCGTAAAAGGAAAGGTTTACAGCTTTTAAAAATTCAGGATTCAGCAATTCGGGAATTAAATTCTCTAAATTCTCTAAGTTGTTACTAAACCATGTTTCGGGGTTTTCAGCATTTTGTTTTAAATAAACATTATACTCGTTTAAGAGCAAACCAATATTAATTCTGTCCTTAGAATTTACAGTATATCTTATTAGCGAAACTAAAAAATTAACTACACCCGAAGCAGTAAGCGAAAGTGATTCGCCCGAAACAATTCTAAAATCATTACATGGATGAACACCAGCTTCATTCTTAAAATTAAACAATGTTGAGAATACCTCAGGAATTGATCTGTTTTCTCTTACCAAAACTGCTATATCTCTTATCCCCTTATTCCATAATTTAAAAACAGTATTAGGAAGCCATTCATCCAGCACCTTTTCATAAAAAATGTCTTTTTCAAAAAAACTGACTTTTACAAAACCATCATTTAAAAATTGCTTTGCAGGTATAGCCTGTAACTGACCTTCATATATATTTACAATTCTTTGCTTTTCTGTTTCGTCATCAATAATTTCTGAAGCCAATTTTGGTAACACAGAATACAATGAATTATTAAAAGCAATAATATTTGCTTTTGATCTGTAATTTTCACTAAGTGTTATTAACTCGGGATTAAATTGTTTCAAATCATTTTGTAATGACTGTGAAAGCAACTGCCAGTCGCTATTTCGCCAACGATAAATAGATTGCTTAACATCGCCCACAATTAAATTATCGTAACCCTGTGCCAGACTATTTTCAATTAATGGCAGAAAGTTTTTGTACTGTAACTGCGAAGTATCCTGAAACTCATCAATCATATAATGACTATAACGATTTCCCGATTTTTCGTAAACAAAAGATGCACCATCGTTACCAATAATATCTGATAAAAACTTAGGTATTTCTGCTAAAAGAAAATACCCATTTTTACTGGTATAAGTTTTTGCTTCGCTAGCTATTTCGGATAATAACCCAAGATTATAAAGATTTTTTAAAATTAAATTAGCAGAATTAAAACCATGTTTATTATTTTCAATAAATTTTAAAACCTCATCTAACAATTGCTTTAAAGTGCTTTCACAAAAACTTTCTATTTCTGATTTTCTTTTTGTGGAGCTTGAATACCACTTGCCATCACCATTAATTAATGCAAAATATTTTTCAACAGACGTGGCTTGAATCGCATCAAATTTAACCTCATCAGGTAATTTTGATAGTTTAAATAAATAATTCACAAAACCACGACTACCACCAGTAAATTCAGATACTTCAAAACCATTTTTTTCAATTTCACTCATTGCTGATTTAGCAATTTGCTTTACCTTATCTGTATATTGTTTTTTAATGATTTTTAAATCAGAGCGGTATTTATTTAAAAAAGGCTTATCGGTAATTTTTTTAAAAAGCTCCTCCTGGTATTCAGAAAATCGTTCTTTAAAAATTTCTTTTCCGCTTTTTGCCAAATCGCTTTCTATTCTATAGCTTTTACCATCTTCTATTTTGTTATCAATTAACTGCATCAACCAATCGGTAACAGGTTGATTTGGCTCCAGACTATCTACCATTTGTTTTACAGCTTCATCAAGAACTTCGGTATCATTCAATAACAAATCGAAATTAAATTTAATATCAAGTTCAAATAAAAATGCTCTAAATATTTTCTGAAAAAAACTATCAATAGTAGAAACAGAGAAATTGGAATAATCGTGAAGTATTAGGTTAAATGCTCGTTTTGCATTTTTCCTGACATTTTCTTCGGAAAGTCGGCATTCAGAAATTAAAAATACCAGATGATCTGATTTTTTATTTGAAGAAAGAAAATGAAGTTCATTTAATATCCTTTCTTTCATCTCTTCTGTAGCCTTATTGGTAAAGGTAACTGCAAGAATATTTCTATATATCAAAGGATTTGATATAACAAGTCGCAGATATTCGCGGGCTAACATAAATGTTTTCCCAGATCCTGCAGAAGCTTTATATATTTTTAGATTCAAGATTATAAAAATACTAATAATTTTTAAAAGGTAATTTATTATGCTCTATTAATAATTTGACTATCACTTGTAAAGTTTTGAATATAAGCGTGTTTTACTATTATTAAGATAACAAGAAAACACTAACCATTAAGTCTCTATGAGCAAACTATAATAGTCTTGTATAAATAAGTTAAGAGGTTTATTTATTTAATAAAACTAAATTACTATGGATTAAAAATCCAAAAGTTAAAGAAGCGAATAAAATTTGCAAAAAAATAACGAAAACATTTAAGCTATATTTATTAGAACTAAAAAACCCTACAATTTCATTGTAGGGTTTTTACAAATATTTAAGATAATAAAATGTGAAGCTATAACAATATAAAATAAAGCTTAAAAATTATAAGCTAATGCATATCTAATCAAATCTGCACTTTTTCTTAATCGTAATTTTCTTTTCATATGATCTTTATGCCCTTCCACTGTACGAATAGAAATTAAGCATTTTTCAGACATCTCTAAATTAGATAAACCCTCTTTTATATATTTTAGAATTTCAATTTCACGAGGTGATAATATCCTTTCAGGCATCTCGCTAATTTTTAATCCATTTTTAGCTTTTTCGGCATAACTTTTTATCATTATATCAGAAACTTTTGGACTAAAATATTCTTTTCCTTCATTGATACATTTTATTGCATCTACTAATTCTTGTTGTGTTGCGTTTTTATGTAAAAAACCTTTTGCTCCAGCTTTTATCGAATAAAAAATAGTGTTTTCATCAATTGACATTGATAAAATTAAAGCTTTAATTTTAGGATAATCATTAGTGAGAATTTTAACTATTTCTATTCCCGACATACCTGGTAGCTCAATATCCATTAGAATCACATCTGGAGTTTCTTTTTTTAAGAGTTTAAATAACTCCATGGCATCTCCAACATCACCTACAATTGAAATTTCAGGTCGTTCAGACAATATTAGTTTAATACCTTCACGAACGATTTCATGATCTTCTACAATGATTATTTTGATTGTTTTCATAGGGACAAAATTAGATAAATACAAAGAATTACATAGGGTAAAGTTAACTAATTAATAGTAGGTAAAAACACCTGTTTTTTTTATAATTCTATTATATTATTTTTTATTGCATATCTAACTAAGTCTACATTCGTTTTAATATGTAATTTATTCATTATTTTTATTTTATGTGCTGTAATTGTACTATATGAAACACATAAAAAATTTGAAGTTTCTGAAATCGTATATCCAACTGCTAAATATTTTAACACTTCGCATTCTCTATAACTAAGAACCACTTCTGTATTTTCTTCAACGCCTTGTTTTGCACTTTTAAGATAATTTTGCGTTATAATATCTTTTACATGAGCGCTAAAATATTCTTTTCCATTATGCACACTTTCAATAGCAGAAATTAATTCTTCTTTACTTACATTTTTATGTAGAAAGCCATTTACTCCTGCCTTTATAGAATGAAAGACTACTGTTTCATCATAAGATGAAGACAAAATAAGTATTTTAATTTTGGGATAATCTTTCTTTATTACTTTTGATATTTCAATACCAGACATACCCGGCAATTGAATATCTAAGATTAAAACATCAGGCACTACAGTCTTTAAAAGTTGAAAAAATATATTAGCGTTTTCAACATCTCCAACTATTGTTATATTTTCGGCATCACGTAATAAGGATTTTATTCCAACTCTTACTATTTTAAGATCCTCAACTAAAACTACTGATATTTTATTCATTTTAAAAAAAATAATTAAAATTAAAGTCGATCAAAATTAATAAATAATCTGTTTTTTTTATATAAAAAAACATGTAAATGATGAATTACATATTTTACTGCATGAACAACTCACTTATTATTACTAAAACATAAATTAATTTACGGAATTTGACAAAGTGAGATAAAACGAAACATATATCCTAATTACTAACCTATTTACATGCTTGTAGAGCAAGTGAAGTAATAAAGACTTTATTTCTTTTTCGTGAACACACGAAACATGAAATAGGCATACAATTCTATATTGTCATGCTGATCTGCCGCGGCGGATAGCGAAGCATCTATTTTTACTATATAGTTTCTTTCTGTTTCGTCCGCCGCCGTGGCGGAGCGGCGGATAACACTAACCAGGGAATTGGGATGTGAGATTTTTTAAGCGTGGACGCTTAAAATATTATAGTAGGATTATGGTTTGCGGGCCACAGACCAGGGAATTGGTGAATATTTTAAATGCTGTTCTCGATAAACTCGAACTAGCAACAAAGAGATTGTTTCTTTCTGTTTCGTCCTCCGCCGTGGCGGAGCGGCGGATTATACAAACCATGGGAATTGGTGTATATTGTTAAAGTTGTTCTCGATTAACTCGAACAAGCACAAAGGAGGCATTGTTCTTAATGTTTTTC
>CAIQJL010000317.1 GCA_903872185.1 uncultured Bacteroidota bacterium
AAAAAATCTGTTTCCTTTTTTTCATTTCTAAAATACTGGAAAACAGCTTCGCCAAATTATAGGAGAATTGTTATAGGCCTACTAATATTCACACTTTTTAATAGCTCTGATGTATTTCTATTATTAAAAATTAAGGAAGCCGGTTTAAATGATACATGGGTAATTGGTACTTATATCTTTTATAATTTAATTTACGCATTGTTTTCATATCCTCTTGGTATTTTAGCTGATAAAATTGGATTAAAAACTGTTTTTATTATAGGACTTATTTTATTTGCCTTTGTATATTTTGGATTTGCAATAAACTCTAGTTTGTATATCTTTTTTATATTATTCTTTTTGTATGGGGTTTATTCCGCCGCAACAGAAGGCATAAGCAAAGCATGGATTAGTAACATTGCTGACAAACAAGACACAGCTACTGCAATAGGTACATTTACAGCATTTCAAAGTATTTGCACAATGCTTGCCAGTACAATTGCGGGTTTATTATGGTATAATTTTAATGCAAAAACAACATTCTTAGTTACTGCAATTGTAACTGTTGTTGTAGTTTTATATTTTGTAAGTATAAGATCTGTTAAGAAATTAACTTAGATAAAAACTTAAGCCAAAAGTACTAGGGTGTCATTCTGAGCGCAGCGAAGAATCTATACTCTAGAATAGTTTCTTCATTCCGTTTCACTACATTCAGAATGACAAATACCAATTTGTTTTAATAACATTTACAGTTTATTATTAATTATTCCCTATAAACTATACTTATTTTTCAATAAATCTGTGGATATTTTCCCGGATTATATTTATGCATCAAATCATAAATTCCTTCAAATACATCTTCAGCGTTTGGATTCGAAAAATAATCACCATCTGAAGCATAAGCGGGACGATGTTCCTGAGCCGTAATGGTTATTGGCTCTGCATCTAAAAACTGAAATGCTCCTTGTCCTTCAATAACCTTTTGCATCATAAATGCTGTTGCCCCACCTGGTACGTCTTCATCAAAAAACACAACTTTATTAGTTTTCTTAATAGATTCAACAATAACATTATTCACATCAAACGGCAAAAGTGTTTGAACATCTATTAACTCAACATTTATTCTAAATTCTTTTAGCTGGTCAACAGCATCCTGAGCAATTCTTACACACGAACCATAAGTTACAAGAGTTACATCTGTACCTGTTGTTAATATTTCAGGAACTCCTAATGGAATTTTAAATTCACCAATGTTTTCGGGACGTTTTTCTTTTAATCGATATGCATTTAATGGTTCAATTACAATTGCCGAATCATCAGCTTGTAACAAAGTATTATAAAATCCTGCTGCCTGTGTCATATTTCGTGGTACACAAACATACACACCCCGAATTGAATTAATTACCATGCTTAACGGCGAACCTGAATGCCATATTCCTTCAAGTCTATGACCACGAGTAGATATTATTACAGGTGCTTTTTGTCCACCTGCAGTTCTAAAATGCAACGAAGCTAAATCATCGCTTAAAGTTTGCAAAGCATATAATAAATAATCAAAATACTGAATTTCTACTATTGGGCGCAAACCACGTAATGCAAGTCCAATGCCCTGTCCTAATATTGTTGTCTCACGAATACCGGTATCGGTAATTCTAATCTCTCCATATTTTTTTTGTAATCCTTCAAATGATTGGTTTACTCCTCCAATATTTCCAACATCTTCACCAAATGCAACCAACAAAGGATTTTTGCTAAATAAATAATCCCAATTATCTCGCAATATTTCGCGTCCATTAACCATTGCCGAATTTTCATTAAAAAGAATTGAAGTCGCTTTAACCTTTAATGCCGATTTATCTGTCTGAATATATAAATGACTATTATAGCGAA
Organism: uncultured Bacteroidota bacterium; assembly: GCA_903872185.1. Classification (GTDB taxonomy): domain Bacteria; phylum Bacteroidota; class Bacteroidia; order Bacteroidales; family GWA2-32-17; genus GWA2-32-17. Next base: position 1,870 of record CAIQJL010000317.1, read on the forward strand.
TTCGTGCGTCAACATAATTTCTTTTTAGCCAAAACTGAATATCTTCCTGCAACTTTTTTCTAATGTTACAATCAAGGCAAACATGGCGAAGTATTTTTTTTGAAGAACTAAAAATATCTTTTCTAATGGGATTAACAATCTTCCGTAAATTGTCAGTTATTATGCTAACCTTATCAATATGTTCTCGTTTGCACATACATGTGCGATTATCAATAATCCGGATAAGTTCGTCTCTTTCGCGTTTAATTGGTTCGGTAAAATCGTTCCATGCTTTTTGTTTTGCAGCCTTTGTAACGTTTTCGGCATCATCTTGTATTTTATCTAATTCCTCTGCTGTTGCAATTTGTTTTTCGATTAACCAATCATGCATTTTAGTAATAGAATCAAAATCCACTTCCCACGCTAATCTTTCCTGCGACTTATATCTTTCGTGAGAACCGGACGTTGAATGTCCTTGCGGCTGAGTCATTTCCTCAACATGAAAAATAACCGGAACATGTTCTTTTCTGCATCGCTCAACACCTTCGGCAAAGGTTTTTACCATTCCAACATAATCCCAGCCTTTAACCTTATAAATTAAAATTCCACCTCTATTATCTTTTTCAAAACCTCGTAACAATTCAGAAATGCTTTGTTTTGTAGTTTGATATTTTTTGGGAACAGATATTCCATAACCATCATCCCAGATAAATAATGCCATTGGAACCTGTAAAACTCCAACTGCATTTATGGTTTCCCAAAAATGCCCTTCAGAAGTGCTAGCGTCACCTATTGTTCCAAATGCTACCTCATTACCATGATCAGAAAAAGTTGTAAATTGACTTAATTCTGGATTTTGTCTATATAATTTTGAAGCCCAGGCTAGACCTGTTAAACGTGGCATTTGACCAGCTGTTGGCGATAAATCAGCAGCAGAATTTTTCTGTGTTACTAAATTTTTCCATGTACCATCTGAATTTACATTTGCTACGCTAAAATGGTTATTAAAAGACCGGCCACTGTTATGAGGATTATTTCTTATATCTGTATCGCCAAAAAGCTGTGCAAAAAATTGTTCTGGAGTTAACATTCCGGAAGCAAGCATAAAAGTCTGATCGCGATAATAACCCGAACGCCAGTCACCATTTTTAAAATTTTTAGCCATTACTATCTGAGCTACTTCTTTTCCGTCGCCAAAAATTCCGAATTTAGCTTTACCTGTAAGCACTTCTTTTCGACCAGTAATACTCAACTTACGACTTAATACAGCAACATAGTAATCATGAAGAACTTCTTTTCTAAAGTCATCAAATGAAATTTGTTTTTCAGTTTCTGGGGATATTTCTGAAGAAGTCATATTTGAAATTGTTTTACTTACACAAATCTAAAAAGAATTATTCTAAATAACTTAACTTTGTATAATTTCTTTAAAGCGATTAATTTTGTATAAAGATTATTTAAATTGAAAAACTTTAATTATCAGTATTCTATTTAATATAAATAAAAAACATTATGATATTAAATTTAGCCGCAAAAATTAAGGCATGGTTATTAAGTATGGGCATTAGCGAGTATTGGGCATCGGGATTAAGAATTGCGATTGAAATAGCAATTATAGCTTTAATCTGCATAGTTGTTAATTTTATCACAAAAGAAATAATTCTTGTAATTGTTGGTAAAATAGTAAAACGAAGTAAAAACAACTGGGATGATATTTTATTAGAAAAAAAGGTTTTTCATAGATTTTCGCATTTAGCGCCGGCAATAATTATTTATTATTCCTCAAAATTTGCTTTTTATGGACATCCTGGATGGATACATTTAATAAAAACTAGTGCCATAATTTACATGATAATTGTTGTCATGTTTATTATTAATTCATTTTTAAAAGCACTTAATGAAATATATTTAAGAATTCCTTCTTCAAAAGAACGACCTATTAAAGGATTTTTACAGGTTATTAATATTTTCAATTTTTCTGTTGGAGCAATTTTAATCTTATCGCTTTTACTTGATAAAAACCCCGGTTATTTTTTAACAGGAATTGGAGCTTTAGCTGCCATTCTTATGTTAGTTTTTAAAGACACACTATTAGGTCTTGTAGCTGGAATTCAGCTTTCGGCAAACGACATGGTAAGAATTGGCGATTGGATTACAGTGCCTTCCAAAGGCGCAGATGGAACAGTTAGCGAAATTTCGCTACACACTGTTAAAATATTAAACTGGGATAAAACTATTACAATGGTTCCATCTTATTTATTAGTTTCAGATTCATTTATAAATTTCCGTGGCCTTGAAGATTCTGAAGCCAGACGCGTAAAACGATCAATAAATATTGATATTAAAAGCATTAAATTCTTATCCGTAGAAGAAATAACAACGCTAAAAAAGATTAAATTAATTGAATCCTATCTCACAGAAAAAAGTAGTGAACTTGAAAAACATAATTTAGGTTTATCTGTAGATTTAACAAGTTCTGCAAACGGACAAAGACTAACCAACATTGGCACTTTTAGAAAATATGTTGAATTATATATAAAAGACAACCCTAACATAAGGCAAGATATGGCAATGATTGTAAGACAGCTTCAATCAAATGAAAATGGAATTCCTATAGAACTATATTTCTTTAGTAAATTTTACGAATGGGAACCATTTGAAACTTTACAGGCAGATGTTTTCGATCATCTATTAGCAGTTGTGCCTCAATTTGGTTTAAGAATTTTCCAAAGCCCTTCTGGATTTGATTTTCAGAATTTAGGAAAAGAATAAGAAACTGTTTTGAATTTTAATTCCTATTAACATATAAATAAATACATTTACCATAAAATCCAGTTTTATTACCTTATCCCTAAGAGGTTGCTTAAAACTAATTTAAATTTCTTCAATCTCATCTTTTACTTTTGGCATTGCCCCAAAAGTAAACAAAAGGTCTAGTTCATAATATGTTATCGGCCCACTCTTTAAAATGGCAAGAAAACTACAAAATCTAAGTAAACATCTTCTTTGTTTTCTATGCCATTTTAAATTCACATCCAAGTCACGCCCACATTATGAACTGGCCAACGCTCATTACTTCTAATGTCTTTTATTTAAAATTATTAAGTTATTGCAAAGAATAATAATAAAAACTTAATACACATTTTGAAAGAGCGGTGCGAGGGCTTTCCGCGAACGGTGCGAACTGCTATTTCTAAACATTAAACATTTGAAACAAGATATTATTATTTAAAAAGTTCTATTTGTTATTGTAATAAAAGAAATAGAAGTTGGCGTTCGTGGTGGCCTTTTTGGTTCTTTTTGGCGGCAGCAAAAAGAACAAAAAAATATTAATAAAAATTTTAAACAGCCTCTAAAGGGTGTATATTGATTTTCGACAAACCCGGTACCTGTCCCGAAACGAAGAGAGGGATGGAAGGTAAATGGTGAAAATCATATACCTATATAATATTTTAAAAATTCAAAACAGTTTTTAAATATTATTCTTTTTTATAATATTTTAAATTCAGTTCATTTCCATCAAATACTGCGTAGGTAAAATTTGATATCCAATCGCCAAGATTAATAAATTTGGAATCATTTTTCAATTGAAATTCATAAGGTACATGCCTATGGCCAAAAACAAAAAAGTCAAAATGTTCTTTTTCCAATTTTCTTTTTGCATAAATAATTAATCTCTCTTTATCCTCACCAAGAAATTTAAGATTCTCCTTTTTATCATTATAACGACTACTTTGCGACCAGTTAATTCCAATCCACATTGTGAAATTGGGATGCAATCGCTTAAAAAACCATTGCACTATTTTATTTAAAAATATTTTCTTTAATATTTTAAACCCAGTATCTTTTGGACCTAACGCATCGCCATGAGCAATTAAAAAACGTTTGCCGTTTATTTCTTTAATAAATTTTTCTCTGTGTAAAATAACACCTGTTTCTTTATCCAGATAATTAAAAATCCATAAATCATGATTGCCGGTAAAATAATGTACAGGTATTCCACTATCACAAATTTCAGAAAGTTTTCCTAAAAATCTTGTAAATCCTTTTGGTACTACTCTTTTATGCTCGAACCAAAAATCGAAAATATCACCCACCAGATAAATCTCTTCTGCATCAACTTTAACCTCATCAAGCCATTTAACAAGTAGTTTTTCACGTACCAGACTGCTTGCATGGTTTGGTAAACCAAGATGTGCATCAGATAAAAAATATGTTTTTTTATTTGTCATTAAAACATTATTGGTAATGTAGATGTATATTTAAAAGGAACTAATTTAGAAAAACGAAGTGT
>CAIQJL010000318.1 GCA_903872185.1 uncultured Bacteroidota bacterium
CGACCTAACAAGTCCATTGCTCTGGCTTCACACTAATTCATTACTGAATTAACATGCAGAGTTCTGTACTGCTCTGGTGGTTAGCCTTTAAGCAGGTTGGATTTGAACCAACTGTAAACACTCAGCTTCTCTTGGCGCACTTTCTAGTTTATTATTACCAAACATTTTTTTTAATGTTGATTTTGTAAAAATTTCTATATTTCTTTTTTCAATCCATCTTTTATACTTATCTTTGGCTTGTATTTCATCTTTTATTTCAAGTAATGCCACCCGACAGCCAAGATCATACAAATAGCAAGCAGCGACGACTCCGGAATTTCTACCACCAACAACTACGACTTTTTTATTAATGTATTTTTTCCATCAACAACACAATCAAAATGAATTTCATTATTAAACTTTTCTGCTCCTTCAATTTTAATAACTCTAGGTTTAGTGCCGCTAGCTATGATTACAGCTTTAGCCACAATTGAGTCATTTTTCGTTAACAGTTTAAATTTTTTACCATCTTTGAAAACACTTACGACCTCTGCTCTAAAAATTTTCCCACCCAATCTCAAATAATGATCCAGGAAACTTTTTTTTAATAATGTCCCAGAAAAACTTTTTTCAGTTCCCGTAAAGCCATCAACAAAACTATGTGAATTTATAGAGGACTCCATAAACCAACAAGGATTTCTAGATTCAATTAATAAATAATTCGCATTGTCCATTGCAGCATAAATTCCAGCAGATATTCCAGCTGGCCCACCACCTATTATTACTAAATCAACAGCTATATTTTTCATATAAAAAATTATTTTTTAGCAAAAACAATAAACGGATCGGATGTTACCACAATAAGGCTTCTTTTTTCCAATTTTTTAATAATCAAGTTCAAGTCTTTTTTATTGAATTTTTCTATTAAGTCTGCCATAGAAAAAATATCATTAATTTCTTTTTGATTATAGGTTCTTTTTACTTGATAAAGATTTAGTCTAATTTCCTTGAAACCCAATTGAGACATCTCTAAGATATAATCGTTAATACTTTTATTGGTTTTCTTATAACGATTTTTAAAAATTTCCCTAATTTCTTTAAATCCTTTGTTTTCGCCATATTCCTTAAAAATAAATGCGCCATCTTTTTTTAAAACTCTATGAATTTCATTAAAATTGAATTGAGTTGAAAGTTTATTGGTTACAATATCAAAACTTTCATCCTTAAATGGTAATTTATTATTATCAGCTATTAAATATTTGATCCGACTATCACGACTTCTATTTTGAGCAACTTTTATCATATCTTCTGACAAATCAATGCCCACAATTTTAAAATTCCCATTGGAAATAGAGCACAAAACCTGAGGAACATAGCCAGTTCCAGTTCCTATATCTAATATTTTTACTTTTACACGCTTATTTTTTGAAAAATTAAGACTATCCAAAATACAATCAAAAAATATCTTATTAGAGTCAACACCTTTTTTAGAAAAAATTGGCTTGCTTTTAAAATATTTCTCTCTTTTTACTGCTCTTAATGATGAATAATATTCTATATTATATTTCATATTAAACGATACCTAAAAAAAATTATTCAAAATTAGCTGCAATTCTTTTTTATCGTTCCACGCAATAAGGTCAACAAAGTCGCTTTTTTCAAGCCACTGGTATTCAACATTTTCTTCATTCAAATGCAAAACCTCCCCAGTGATCTCGACCAAAAAATAGGCTTCTCGACACAAAAAATCACCCTCACCAGCACAAGTATACTCACAACTCTTATTTAAATCAGTGACGTTTAAAATATTTTTTATGCCCGTTTCTTCCTCAATTTCTCTTTTTACAGCAGCTTGCAATTCTTCACCATTTTCAACTCCGCCAGTCACCACAAAATAATAGTCGCCACCATGCACTGTATTGGTTGAGTTATTTCTCAAGGCGAGAAATTGCGTTTCATCCTTTTCTTTTCGATACACTATCGCCAGGATTTTTTTCTTGATTTTCATATTAAAAAAATTAAACAATTTACATTAATCTACAAATTCATTATGGAGATTTTCAAAATTATTGAAATAATGCAAATTTTTCAAATCAATTTCTACCTCTATCGGCAATTTTGAACTAATTGATCGACTGTCTATATAAATGTTAGTGTTAAGATTCATATAAACTTGATTGTATTTGATAGAGCACAACTCAATAAAAACACCCGCAGAAAAACCGAAGCAAAAAACCACATCAGAATTTTTTGTTAAAGATGTGTTTAAATTAAACCATCCTCCATTAGTTTCTTTAATTTCATCACAAAATTTGAAAAATTTATTTATATGGTCACTTCCATTGCTGGTTCCTGGCACAAAACCAATAATTTTTCCATGCGGACTTAACTGTTTGTATTTTTTTGCAATTTTCAACGGCAAAGTATCGTCTGGTATTATAAAGACTTGCTCAAAATGTTCAGCTAAAAATTTTGCAATCTCAATAATATACTCTTCGACATCAAGGATTGTTCCATACAATTTAATTTTTTCAATTTTAGATGGTCCCAAAATTACGCAATTTTTTTTCATATTTTTTTAAAATATTTTAATACTGTATTCTCCAAATCATTACAATTATTGCCTGCAACCACCTCTCCATGGTATTTCATAATAAAAAATTTATCCTTTCTCAACATGGCCTTTGCCTTATGCCCAATTTCAAATGTCCCATAACGCATATAAGAAGCTGAATTATATTTTATTAATACATGGCTGTATGTCATTTTGGGGCAATGTATATGCAAAACCATTTTGTCTTTTTCTTCATCTTGGATTACGCAATGCAGTGGAGTTTCAGATGATGGAATGTTATCTCCACACCATTCAATAAGGTTTTTATTCTCATCCCAAGCACTAACTAATGAAATATTTTTCTCTTTTAACTCTGATAAATCACTACCAGAACTTGTTATTAAAAATCCATCTTCGACCCTCAGGCTCATACAGCCAGCTGAATGTAAATTTAAATTGTTTTCTTTCAGAAAAACTCCAACCCTAGAAAATTCTTTAAAATATTTTCTGCGATAATTTGATAATTTTTTCAGTAATTCTTTTCTATAAACTTTCTTGTCTATATAATTAACCCTTTTAAAACTAAAATACAACGTATCCAAAATCTTTCCAATATCAACCATGGTTACTACATCCAAAGTAATCTCTGGCCAAATAATTTGACATCCCCAAGATTCTAATTTCTTTATATTTTCCTGAACTGTTGGATGATTCCATAAAGATTTATTCATTGCCAAGGCAATAAAAACTGGAATTTTCTTACCTATTGACGAAGCAATCAAACAAAGAGGATAGCTGTCTGCCCTGGCTGAAACAATAGCATTAAGCGTGTTAAAGGTACAGGGCGCAATTAAAACGGCATCCTCCAAGGGCAGTTTAATGTCACAACTCCAATCATTTTTTACGGTATTATTCTTTATTTTTTTAAGCCTTTTGATATCAACAAATGCTTCACTACTTTTTGTTGGAATAGTAAAGACACTTGCGCCTTCTGCTACTATTTCAGTCACTATGCTAACTGCAAATTCAGCACTTGGTGCGCCAGTGACAATATAATAAATATTTTTATCTTTTAACCTTTGCATTGATATTAAAAAAATAATTATAAAAAACCTGTTCCATTTTTAAGGAACAGGTGGGTCATGCTCAATATCACTGGAGTAACCAGATAAATTAGGTTACAATTTGGATGGGGATAATCCTTAACTCATCCAAGTAATATGGAAAAAGATGACGCATCTATTGCGGAGATATTTTTGCCAAAAGGAACTACGCAG
>CAIQJL010000319.1 GCA_903872185.1 uncultured Bacteroidota bacterium
ATCAGTATCATAAATGCTTCTCTTTGGTAAAATAAGTTTGTTCAATACCCGACCCAAGCTCAAAAGTACATATTAATCACAATACAGCGGTCCAAAACTTTTACCAGTCAAAACTTTTCTTTATCCCAAATTTACCATTAAACATGATTACTGTTTTTTCAAATCAACATACACACAACTTAGCATTATTAACCAATACATGCTTTAAAAGATAGTTTTTTTTAACCAATTAATTTAACAAACATGAACATTTACGTTGGAAACCTTCACTTTAATGTGGACAGTGAAGACCTCAAAAGAGTTTTTGAGGAGTACGGAGAAGTAACATCCGCCACAGTGATTACAGACAAATTTACAGGCAGAAGCAAAGGCTTTGGCTTTGTTGAAATGTCAGAAAACGATGACGCAAACAAAGCAATCGAAGCACTAAACCAAGCCGAATTACAATAAGGTAAAAGTTCTTAACAATAGTTTTAATTATTTAGATTATATAATATTTTTATTAAAAAATAAGGTATTTTTACTTAAAAAATAAGGTATTTTTACTTAAAAAATAAGATATGAAAAAGCTTATAGTATTGTTGGTTTTTATTTCCGGATATTGTTATTCTCAGGTACCCGTATTTAATTTCCAGACAAATAAAGAATATAAAATTATTTTAAAAGGTGCTGATGATTTTAAAAAAGCCGATGAAATTGGTCGTCAAATGGAGAAAATGCAATTAGCAGTTTTTTCTTATGTCGATCCAGTAAATGATATAGGTTATTTTATTGTAGATAATTTTTATAAAGTTCATGAAATAGAGAAAATAATCAATAATATTGATGGATGCTCTTATATCAGTTTTGAAGAAATTCCATTAAATGAAGATAATTATTTAGACATGTATATGAAAAGGGGTGGTTTTGAGAATAATGAGTTTTCCAATAACCCTCCTAAAAAAGTAATTATGGGTCCATATGATGAACTTTCAAATAGTTTGTATAAGAAAGCAGTTTCGGTCTGGGTTAAGAAATACCCTGAAAATAAAGAAATGATTGAGAAATATTATATTGAAAAAATAAAGAATGAAGCTCCAAAATTTGTAGATACTGGTAATCCAGAAAAAGATAATCAGGAATATAATAAAGCGAAAGAGAAATGGCTTAATGAAAATCCTGAAAAATACAATAGAATTATTAATTATAGGGAAGATGAATAACATATATAATCTAAAGGTTAATGCCATGAAAAGATATTTGTTAAAATTAATTTCGCTGATTATTATATTATTTTATTTTTCATTTAATGTATCAGCACAATGTACTTATTCTGTATGTTTATATGATACATATGGGGATGGTTGGAATAGTGGAAACCTTTCTATTAATGTAGGTGGAACATATGTGTTGTCAAACTTAACCATTGCAACAGGAGCTGGTCCAAATTGTTATAATTTTACTGTAGCTAATGGACAATCATTTAACCCTTATTATTATGCAGGTTCTTTTCCTACAGAAAACTATTATGCTATTTTTATGGGACCTAATGGTACTGGAACACAAATTTATACTTCTGGTTCTGGTTCACAGCCTCCTGCAACGCATGCTATGACTGCTGGAAATCCATGTACTGTAGCACCACCAGTGCCTCCAGTAACAGATAATGTTTGTCTTGGAGCTTCACCGTTTTGCACAGGTACAACGTATAATTTTCCATTAAATACAGGTACTACATCTCAGGTTGGACCGAATTATGGCTGCTTATTAAGCCAACCCAATCCTGTTTGGTATTATTTATTGATTGATCAGCCCGGTCCTATTCAAGTTTCTATGACTGCTGCTAATGATATCGATTTTATTGCTTGGGGACCGTTTACCTCAAATACTACGCCATGTACTGCGCTGTTAACTGAGCCTTCTGATCCTGGTTCACATTGGGCAGCTGGCGCAGGTGGAGGATATCCGTCTGGAAATACTATTGATTGTAGTTATAATATTTCAAATCAGGAATGGTGCTATATTCCAAATGGAATTGTAGGCCAATATTATCTATTGTTGATTACAAATTTTGCAAATACAGTTCAAAATATTACATTTAATCAAACTGCAGGTACAGGTTCAACCAATTGTAATATTGTTTATTGCAATATGACAGCCGTTACTGCAACTCCTAGTGCTTGTGCTAGTAATGTGTATTCTGTTACAGGGCAGATTACTTTTACCGGTCCACCAACCGATATTCCCATTGGAACTATTACTGTTGTTGATCAGGCTAGTGGATTGTCTGTGACTCTTAATCCTCCATTTGTTAGTCCAATGACTTATACAATACCAAATATTCCTGCAAACGGAGCATCTCATACGATTACAGCAACTTTTACTTCTGCTCCAAATTGCACTAATACTGCTACATACACAGCTCCTGCTCCATGTGGCGCCTGCTTAGTTGAGGCTGGACCAAATCAAACGGTTTGTGGTTTATCTGCAACATTAGCAGCAACTACTACTGTAGGATATACAGGATATCATTGGAATGCGGTAGCTGGAATTACTTTTGGAAATGTGAATTCTGCTACCTCGACAATTACTGCAACTACCGCAGGAACTTATACTTTAACCTGGGTTGGAACAAATAGTAGTAGTATAACATGTACTGATGTTGTAACTGTTATTTTTGTTGCTAATCCAGTGGCTGGATTTACATATAATAGTAATCAATGTTTAACAGGTAATTCATTTAATTTTACTACTACAAATCCTGTTGCTGGTGCAGCTTATGCGTGGACTTTTGCTGGAGGAACTCCAGCTACATCTACTGCTCAAAACCCCAGTGGTGTTACGTTTGCAACAGCAGGAACGCATTCTGTAACCCAAACAATTACTACAGCAACAACTCCCGCATGTACAAATTCATATACTCAAAATATTACTATTTATCCACAACCCACTGTTACGGCAACTCCTACAAATGCAACATGTTTTGGAGTTTGTAATGGAAGCACAGTGGCAGCAGGAAGCGGAGGTGCAGTTCCATATACATATCATTGGAATACTGGACCAAACACACCTTCTATAACTGCTTTATGTCCTGGAACATATTTAGTTACAGTTACTGATATGTTGGGATGTACTGGCATAAATAGTACTACTATAACTCAACCTACAGCTATAGTTTTAAATGCTACTAGAACAAATCCTACTTGTAATGGAGCATGTAATGGTACTGCAAATGTTACTGTTGCAGGTGGGCTAGGACCATTTGGTTATAATTGGGGTGCAGGAACTACTCCAACTCAAGCAAATACTGGTAGTTTGTGCGCTGGAACATATACTGTTACAGTTACAGATCAAGGTTCGGCCTCGGCTTGTACTCAAGTTCAGAGCGTAATATTAACAGCTCCAATTGCTATTGGATTATCTCCTTCAAATACAAATGCTACTTGTGGTTCAAATAATGGTTCTGCAACTGTTACGGTTAGTTCAGGTGGATTACCTAACTATACATATGCATGGTCTGGTGGGCCAACAACACCAAATTCAGCTTTAAATACTAATACATATTCATCAATTGGATCTGGTGCTTATACGGTTACTGTTACTAATTCAAATGGTTGTACAAATACACTAGTTGTAAATGTAACAAGTTCAGGAGCTCCAATTGCAAGTATTGGTGTTCCTACTAATCCTTTATGCTTTGGTGCTTGTAATGGAATTGCTACTGTTAATTTAAGTGGAACTTTAAATCCTCCTTATAATTATGTATGGTCAAATGGTAGTACTACTAATGGATCTGTTTCAACTAGTAATACTGTTTCAAATTTATGTAATGGTACTACAACTGTAAATATTACAGATGCAAGTGGATGTGTAGCATCTGCTTCAGTAACTGTAACTCAGCCAACACAAGTAACAGCAACTACTACTTCAGTTAATGCGCATTGTAATCATGCTGATGGAACAGCTACTGTAAATCCTTTAGGTGGAACAGCTGGATATAATTATACCTGGTCAACTATTCCAATTCAAAATACTCAAACTGCAATAAATCTTTTACCTGGAAATTACTCTGTAACTGTAAAAGATGTAAATAATTGTTCTGTTATAGCAACTGTCACAGTAAACAATTCTCCTGGTGTAGTTGCTTCTATAGCTTCATTTACAAATGTTTCATGTTTTGGTAGTAATAATGGAACTGCTACAGCCTTAGGTACAGGTGGAAATTTAGGATATACTTATTTATGGCCTTCTTCTGCTGCTAACCAAACTACAGTTACGGCTATAAATTTAGGAGCAGGCAGTTATATAGTAACTGTATCTGATGCAAATTCATGTACGTCAGTAGCAACTGCAACGATATCGGCTCCGACAGTTGTTACTGCAAATATTTCAAGCTTTACACCAGCATTATGTTTCGGTGCCTGTAATGGAACTGCAACTGCGATTGCTGGTGGTGGTACTCCCGGTTATACATATATATGGACAAATAGTCAGGTTGTTCCTAATGCAACCGGTTTATGTAATGGTGTTTACTCAGTTACTGTTAAAGATGTTAATTTATGCTCTGCTGTAACTTCTGTTACCATAAGTCAACCAACAGTTTTAACGGCAAGTATTGCACTCCCAATTAGTGCACATTGTGGTCATGCTGACGGAAGTGCTACTGTGACAGGATCTGGTGGAATGCCTGGATATTCTTATTCGTGGAGCGGAGGTGGACAAGTAACACAAACTGCTACAAATTTACTTCCTGGAAGTTATACTGTAACAGTTACAGATTTAAATGGATGTACAGTAGTTGCAAATACTTCAGTAGGTAATATTCCTGGAGGGACAGCATCTATATCATCATTTACAAATGTTAGTTGTTCTGGTTTATGTAATGGTGCTGCCACTGTTTCAATGGGAGGAGGTACTTTACCTTATACTTATGCATGGTCTGGTGGTGGCAATTCAAGTACAATTACCAATTTATGTCCAGGTTCATATATTGCAACTGTTACAGATATTAATGGTTGTTCATCAACTGCAACTGCTACAATTACAAGTCCAACACCTTTGACTGTTAATTTAACTGTTAATGATGTAAGTTGTGCTGGACAATGTACGGGTATCATAACTGCAACACCATCAGGAGGTACACCTCCTTATTCTAATATGTGGAGTAATGCATTTGCCGGTACAATTAATAATAACTTATGTGCTGGTTCTTATACTGATATTGTTACTGATTCTCATAGCTGTACTGCAACAGCAACTAGTATTATATCTACTATCCCACCAATTGCTTTAAGTGCAGTGCCTACAAGTGCAAATTGTAACCAATCCAATGGTGCATTAGATTTAACAGTTACAAATGGTGCAGCTCCTTTTACATATTTATGGTCACCATCCGCTAACACTGAAGATTTGACTGCAATTCCAGCAGGTGTATATAATGTTACAGTTACTGATTTTAAAGGTTGTACGCAAATAGGAAGTTTTACTGTATCTAATGTTGCTGGACCAGTTGCAAGTATTGTATCTTTTACAAATGTAACATGTAATGGATTAACAAATGGGGTAGCCCAAGGTTCTGTTCTTGGAGGAACTGCTCCATATACATATTTATGGAGCAATAGTCAAAATAGCATTACAGCAACAGGTTTAGGTGCAGGTGTTTATACTTTTTCTGCAACGGATTTAATGGGTTGTATAACAACTTCAACAGTTACAATAACTCAACCTTTAGTTCTCTCAGTATTAACAATTTCGAGTGTAAGTCCTTCTTGTAATGGCGATTGTGATGGAACAGCTACTGTGTTAGTCACAGGTGGTACGCTTCCATATAATTATTTATGGCTAGGTGGTACTCCTTTTGGTGGTTTAAATTCTACTAGTTCAACTACTACTGGTATTTGCAGCGGAAATTTAAATGTACTTGTTACTGATGCTAATAGTTGTACTGTAGGTAGTTCTACATCCGTTATAGAACCTAGTTTTATTTCATTAACTACAACTAACACTAGTGAAACTTGTAGTGGTTTACATAATGGAACAGCTAGTGTTTCTGCAAGTGGAGGAACTCCAAATTATTTGTATCAATGGAATACTGCTGCAGGTGGTCAAACAAATAGTACTGCAATTGGTTTGGCAGGTGGTGTTTATACTGTTACTGTTTCTGATAGTCATAACTGTACTGAAATAACTACGGTAACTGTTAATACTCCAAATCCAATGGTGTTTAATAGTATAACTCCAACACATCTCACTTGTTATTTAGCAAATGATGGAAGCATTTCAACAAATGTAACTGGAGGTACTCCAAGTTATAGCTATCTATGGACAAATTCAGTTGGCACTTTTAATTCGGTTAATCAAAATATTGGAAATTTACCTCAGGAGACTTATTTTTTAACTGTAACTGATCAAAATGGATGTAACATTACAACCTCGGTAATTATTAGTCAACCTCCTCAACTTAATCTTAATTTAGTAGAAACTGATGAAAGTTGTTATCAGTTTTGTGATGGTAGTATTTCTGCAAATGTTTCCGGAGGACAAATGCCATACACCTATTTATGGTCGAATATTTTAAATACTTCAACAATTAATAGTTTGTGTCCTGGTAGTTACATCGTTACTGTGACTGATAATAATGGTTGTACTATTTCTTTAAACTCAACAGTTACAGGTAATCCGTTATTACAAATTGACGTTGTAAACGTAGTTCCTGCAACATGTGGAGTAGCAAATGGAGAAGCGACTATTGCTGTTCAGGGCGGATTAACAGGATATTCTATTTCATGGACAACAGGAGGAAATAGTGTTCATGAAACTGGAATGAATGCAGGAATTGCAATAGTTACATTAATAGATCAAAACGGATGTATTGCAACTCAGAATATTCCTATTATCAACCTTGCTGGACCACAAATAACCACTTTAATTCAATCTCCAGTCACTTGTGCTGGAATGGGTGATGGAGAAGCTATAGTAAGTTATACTCCTTCTAATCCTCCTGCACCGCCATATATTACCACTTGGAGCTCCACGCCTGTTCAGCATAGCGATACTGCAACTGGTTTAGCAGGAGGTCTGTACTTTGTTACAGTTGTTGATAATAATGGATGTCAATCTTCTAGTTCTATTATCGTTGAGGAACCAACAAACTTTGTTTCTGTAATTAGTAACGTAACAAATAATCATTGTTTTGGCAATAACACTGGAACAGCTTCTGTAATTGCTGGAGGCGGAACATTACCTTATACTTTTACATGGATAGGAATTAGTCAATTTGGTCCTGATGCAACAAATTTAAGTGCTGGTCAATATACTGTGGTTGCAGAAGATGCACATGGTTGTACGGTTGTAAATACAGCTACTGTTACACAACCTCCAGCAATAACTGTAACTGGAGTTGTAACTGATATTCAATGTAACGGGTACACAAATGGTATGATTTCAGTTTCGGCTACTGGAGGAAGTCCTGTTTTTCAATATTCTTGGTCGCCACCAGCTACAGGAACAAGTTCAATAGCGTCTAATTTAATTGCAGGAACTTATTCTGTTGTTGTAACAGACACATGGAATTGTAGTGTAACTACTTCTTATACTGTCGATCAGCCTCTTCCAATGTTTTTGTATTCATCATCAATTCCTGCTCATTGTGGGTTAGACAATGGTTCAGCCACAATTGATTCAGTTTCTGGAGGAACTCCTGGATATACTTATCTTTGGTCGCCCGGAAATTCTTCAAATACAAATATAACTGATTTGATTAGTGGTAATTATCAGCTACAGGTAACTGATTCTAATGGGTGTAACGGAGTTGTAACTGTTATAGTAGGTGAAAATCCTCCACCAAGTAATGTAGTAATGACAGTTACAAACGCAAATTGTTCAGGATCTTCTACAGGAACTGCTACTGCAAACCCTGTTGGAGGTGCTGCGCCATATACATATTCATGGGCTCCTTATGGTGGTACAGATTCTATTGCCTCAAATCTTACTGCTGGAATTTATACAGTTACAGTTACTGATTCAAGAAATTGTACAATAGTTAAAGCTACTATAGTTTCACAACCTAATCCAATTATTGTATATGCAAATGGTGTAGATTCAATTTGTATAGGAAATAATTCTGTAAATATTACTGCAAATGCTGCTGGTGGAACTCCTCCATTTACATATTTGTGGACAGGCTCAGGAATAACAGTTCCGGGTTCTCAAACACAAATGGTTTCTCCAGATAGTACTACAAATTATTTTGTTTTTGCTTATGATGCTAATGGTTGTGCTTCTCAAAATCCAGGAGTAGTAAATATTTATGTTTATCCTGCAATTTATGCAAGTGTGTCATCAAATACAACTATATGTGAAGGTGATAATTATGATATTAATGTGAGTGCTTTTGGTGGAATTGGGCCACCTTATAATTATGTTTGGAATATTGGTGCGGGTAATCCAAATACGGTAACGCCAATGGATACTACTACATATACTGTCCAGGTTTTTGATGGATGCGGTACCCCTCCAGGAAATGCGACAATGACACTTTTTGTTCAACCAGCACCTCGTATAATTCGAGATCCTAGATTCCAAAGTGGCTGTGTCCCATTATTGACTAATTTTGATGCTATTGTTTATGTGCCATTTGGTAATGTAAGCTATAACTGGAATTTTGGTGACCCATCTACTGGTAGTAGTAATTATTCTACAGATAGTGTTACTTCTCATATTTATAGCCTTCCAGGGTCATATGCAATTACTTTAAATTTAACATCTGATTATGGTTGTGAAATGACTAGAATTTATAATGATTTAGTTGAAGTGTTTCCTATCCCTACTGCAGATTTTTCATATTCACCAAATGTTATTGATGCTTTACAGGGTGAAGTTCAGTTTAATGCTGAAACCGAGCCAGGAAATCAAACTGTTTGGGATTTAGGTGATGGTGAATCAGCAGCTGGTACGTTAACTCCAACTCATATTTATGATAGCCCCGGAATTTATACTATCACTCTTTTTGTTAGAACAGATGATGGTTGTATAGATACAGTGCAGCACACATTAAAAGTTAATGAAATATATACAATCTGGGTACCAACGGCTTTTTATCCTGGAACTGGTTCTGCTGATGGATATTTTTACCCAAAAGGAAGAGGATTTGATAGGAATAACTATTATTTTGCAATTTTGGATAGATGGGGGCAAGTTATTTTTGAAACTACCACTTATCCTGAGGGAACAGATTTAACTCCTAATGAAGTTCAGGATAATGCAAATGTAAATCAGGGATGGATTCCAGGTGGATGGAATGGTGGATTTAAAAATAAAACTGATAAGCTGGTTCCAATTGGCACATATACTTGGTACATTAAAGTAAAAGATGTGAATGGTACTTTACACGAAGAAACTGGACCAGTAACTGTGGTCAGATAAAAATTAAAAAGCTGCGTTAAGCAGCTTTTTAATTTTATAATCTCTTTTATTTTAATCTTACTTATAATAAAATCAATTATCTACTATACTTTGGTTTTTAATTTAAAATGAATGAATAATAAAATTTTTTGGTGTGAAAAAATAGACATAAAAAAAGCTGCATTTAGCAGCTTTTTTTATGTCTATAACTTTTTATACTGTAATTGAACAGCGTTTAAATACTGTAATTGAAAGTTCTTTGTCGTCATTTTGTATATACTGACGAACAGTCATTTTATTATCTTTTACAAACTCTTGATTAAGTAAAGTGCTTTCGTTATAAAATTTATTAAGCTTACCCATTGCAATTTTTTCTAATATTGCTTCTGGTTTTCCTTCTGCACGTGCTTGTTCTTTACCAATTTCAATTTCTTTCTCAACCATTTCTTTTGAAATGTCGTCTTTGTCAATAGCTATTGGACTCATAGCTGCAATTTGCATTGCAACATCTTTTCCTATTTGTTGATTAGCTACCATTTTGTTAAAACCTACAAGAGTTCCAATTTTGCTACCCTGATGAATATACGAGAACACATGTTCTGCAGAAATATATTCATAATAAGTAACGTCAATTCTTTCACCTATTGCTGCAACCTTATCCATAATCATATCCTGAATAGTAAGGTTATTTACATTAATTTGTTTTAATGCATCAATATTTGAAGGCTTTGTTTCTAATGCTTTTTGAGCAATTATTTTTGATAATTCAATAAAACCATCAGTTTTTGCAACGAAGTCTGTTTCGCAACTTAAAGCAATAATGGCTGCATCTTTTCCATTTGGACTAATTTCAGCAACAACCAAACCTTGAGTAGTAAGACGGTCAGCGCGTTTCATTGAAACAGCCTGTCCTTTTTTACGAATAAGTTCAATTGCTAAATTAACATCACCTTCTGATTCGGTAAGAGCATTCTTACAATCCATCATTCCAGCACCAGTAAGCTGACGTAATTTTGTAATATCTGCAGTAGTTATTTGTGCCATTTTAAAAATTCTTTTTTGTTATTCTTTAATGTTTTTCTTAATCGTTGTTCTTTTAGCTGGAGATTTTTTAGGTGCTTCGGTTATTGCAGCATTTTCTTCAGCAGATGCTTCTACAGTTTCTACTGTATCTTCATCAACAACATCTTCCTCGTTTGAAACTTCGTCAGTTTCATCGTTTTTAGCTTTACGTAGAGGTTTTTCTTTTGTTTGAGTTACTTCTTTTTCCTTGTCAAATTTACGTTCTTCAAGACCTGCAGCAATTGCAGCAATTGCTGTATCTAAGATCAAAGCAATTGAATTTGATGCGTCATCATTTGATGGAATAGGAAAATCAATATTTTTTGGGTCAGAGTTGGTGTCAACCATTCCAAATAAAGGAATGCTTAAACGTTTTGCTTCTCTAACTGCAATATGTTCTTTTGAAACATCAATTATAAAAAGAGCTGCTGGTAATCTTGTTAAATCCGTAATACTACCTAAGTTCTTTTCTAATTTAGCACGTTTACGGCTAATTTGAAGTCTTTCTCTTTTTGAAAGATTATCGAAAGTGCCATCTGTTGCCATTTTATCAATGGTTGACATTTTCTTTACCGCTTTACGAATAGTAGGAAAGTTAGTTAACATACCACCTGGCCAACGCTCAGTTACATATGGCATGTTTATTTTACTTACTTTTTCTGCAACTATATCCTTAGCTTGTTTTTTTGTAGCAACAAATAAAATTTTGCGACCAGATTTTGCGATTTGTTTTAATGCATTGCAAGCTTCATCAAGCTTAACAACTGTTTTGTGTAAATCAAGAATGTGAATTCCATTTTTCTCCATAAAAATATAAGGAGCCATGTTTGGATTCCATTTTCTTTTAAGGTGACCAAAGTGTACACCTGCTTCTAATAATTGTTCGAATGTTACTTTTGACATGTTATTTATTTTAGTTTACTTTCTTATTATTTACACAATTGTCAGGTAGCTCTTAGTTAAAAGAAGTCCTGACAATTTAGATACTAAACTATAATTGAATCCATTAACGTTTGCTAAACTGGAATCTTTTACGTGCTTTCTTTTGACCTGGTTTTTTACGTTCAACTTCGCGTGGGTCGCGGGTTAAGAAACCTTTAACTTTTAATGTAGGTTTAAGTTCAGGAGTAGATTTTACAATAGCTCTTGAAATTGCTAAGCGAAGTGCTTCTGCTTGTCCATTAATTCCACCACCATCAAGATTAACTTTAATGTCGAATTTACCTTCTGCATTAATAGTAAGAAGTGGATGAAGAACGGTATGTTGAAGTTGAGGAGTTGGAAAATAATTTTTAAATTCTCTATCATTGATAGTGATAATTCCGCTTCCTTCTTTTAAGTAAATGCGTGCAATTGCAGCTTTTCTTCTACCTATTGCGTTTACAATTCCCATACTTTTTATTTAATTGTATTAATATTAATTACTCTTGGTTTTTGAGCTTCATGTGGATGCTCGGTACCTGCATAAACAAACAGGTTATGAATAAGTCTTCTTGATAATCGATTACGTGGAAGCATACCTTTTACTGCATGTTCAATTATCTTTCTTGGATCTTTAGCCATTTGTTTTTCAGGAGATATATGGCGTTGACCACCAGGATATCCGGTATGACGAACATATTGTTTATTTGCCCATTTATCACCAGTAAATTGAACCTTTTCAGAATTCAATAAGATTATATTATCACCGCAATCAACATGAGGAGTGAATCCAGCTTTGTGTTTTCCTCTGAGAATTACTGCAATGGTTGAACAAAGTCTACCAACTACCAAATCGGTAGCATCGATAACTAACCATTCTTTTTTTACAGTTGCTTTGTTTAAAGACACTGTTTTGTAGCTTATTGCGTCCACTTTCTTGACTTATTATTACTTTATTAACTATATGATTACCGTTTGAAAATACGGACTGCAAAAATACAATTATTTTTATAATATGCCAATAATGCTGGATTATATTTTTAAATAATTTGCAAGTAATAACTTGAATGTAGCTTATGGCTGATTATCAGCACTTAAATTTTGCATAGAATAAAACGTAATTTATTAATTTTGTGATTTGAAATAAATATTTACATTTTTCGTTCATTCGAAGAATAATAAAACTTATAAATGCCCGTATTTACGACTACAATTCATCGTTATATTTATTTATTTGGATTGGCTCTTCTTGCTTTTTCATTACCTCTTTCATCTTTTGGGACAAGTATTTCGCAGTTAATTATACTAGGTAACTGGATTTTAGAAGGTGATTTTAAAGAAAAGTGGGATATTTTAAAATCCAGAAAAAGTATTCTAGTTTTTTCGTCAATTTTTATAATCCATGCAATTTGGTTGTTTCCTCCCCAAGATTATTTATATGCTTTTAACGATCTTAAAATTAAAGTACCAATATTAGTATTGCCTATATTGATTGGCACTTCAAGTTTGCTCTCAAAAAAATTATTGCGATCTATTTTAATGTTTTTTACAGTAGGGGTTTTATTAGGGTCACTAATTAGTATAACTCTTTTCATGCTGAAGCCATCGGTAAATGTTACAAATTATCGTGAATTATCTCCTTTTATCTCACATATTCGTTTTTCTTTAATGATTGCATTTTCAGTTTTTATACTTATATATTATTGTTTCGCTAAAACTGATGTTGCATTTTTGGGATATTGGAAGATAGTTGGAATATTAATTTCATTATGGTTATTAGTATTTCTTGTTTTATTAAAAAGCTTAACCGGCTTAATTATATTTGGAATTGTTTCCTATATTTTTCTTTGGGTATTTTCTTTGAAAAATAAAAGATGGGTTAAATGGTTGTACTTTTTTGTTTTGATAGGTTTGCCATTATTGCCTGGTCTTTATATTTATAAAGTATCAACGCAATTTACAAATTTAGAAAGTATTGATTTTTCAAAATTAGAAAATAAAACAAAATCAGGTAATGATTATACTTTCAATTCAGATGCAAAATCGATAGAAAACGGAAATATTGTTTGGGTTTATTTTTGCGAAAAGGAAATAAAAAATGAATGGTCCAAAAAAAGCAATATTGATTATTTTGGAAAAGATAAAGGAGGAAATGAAGTTAGATATACATTAGTAAGATATTTAACGTCAAAAGGACTTAGAAAAGATTCAGTAAGCATGTGTCAGCTTAATAATGAAGATATAAAAGCAATTGAAAATGGTGTGCCTAATTATTTGTTTTTAAATGAGTGGAAAGTATATCCTTTAATTTATAATTTATTTTGGCAACTGTATGAATATAGAAACACTAATGAGGCTGGAGGCATGTCTTTGCCGCAGAGAATAGAATATTTAAAAGCTGCAAAAGAAATCATTTCAAAAAATATTTTGTTTGGAGTAGGTACAGGCAATGTTAGGGTTACTTTTGATAAGCAATATGAAATAATGAAAAGTTCGCTTCAAAAAGAATGGCGACTTAGAGCACATAATCAACTTGTAACATTTTTGCTGACATTTGGAATATTTGGATTTGTACTAATTTTATTTTTATTATTTTATCCTGTAATTAAAGAAAATGGATTTAGTGATTTTCTTTTCTCAGCCTTATTTATAATTATGTTTTTTTCCTTTTTTAATGAAGATACTTTCGAAACTCAAGCTGGGGTCACTTTTTTTATTCTTTTCTACTCTC
Organism: uncultured Bacteroidota bacterium; assembly: GCA_903872185.1. Taxonomy (GTDB): domain Bacteria; phylum Bacteroidota; class Bacteroidia; order Bacteroidales; family GWA2-32-17; genus GWA2-32-17. The sequence goes on from CAIQJL010000319.1 coordinate 14,096, forward strand.
TTTTACTTTTTTCAGGTAAAAAAGAAGTTGTTCAAAATGAACAATAGGGTTATCTTTGTTTAATAAAATTCAAATATTAAAATATGTGCCAAAAGCATAATGAGTTTATGTTGGAAGCAATTCGGCTTTCAAAGGAAAATATTGATAATGGAGGTGGTCCGTTTGGAGCTGTTATTGTTAAAGATGGAAAAATTATTGCAAAGGGTGTAAATAAAGTAACTGTGAATAATGATCCAACAGCCCATGCCGAAGTAACAGCAATTCGTGAGGCTGCAAAAATTTTAGATAATTTTGATTTAAGTGGATGTGAAATATACACTTCATGTGAACCTTGCCCAATGTGTTTAGGAGCAATTTATTGGTCACATCTTGATAAAATCTATTTTGGAAATACAAAAACTGATGCAAAAAATATTGGTTTCGATGATGCTTTTATCTATGAGGAAATAATGATCTCTTTGGAAAATCGAAAACTTCCTATTTCACAACTTATGCAAAACGAAGCATTGGAAGCATTTAAAAAATGGACCGATAAGGAAGATAAAACAGAGTATTGATGTCAGTGTTAAAAGAGGATTTTTTTCAGAAAGATGTATTAGAAGTTGCTCCATCTTTAATTGGTAAAATTTTGTGCAGAAAGTTAGATGATGGGAAAATTGCAAAATATATAATTACAGAAACTGAAGCCTACCGTGGAGAAGAAGATTTAGCCTGTCATGCAAGTAAAGGTCGCACAAAAAGAACAGAAGTAATGTATCAGAATGGAGGAAAAATCTATGTTTATTTAATATATGGAATGTATTGGTTATTAAATATTGTTACAGGAATCGAAAATCAACCTCAGGCAGTTTTAATTCGTGGTATTGAAAATTACAATGGACCAGGAAAGCTCACAAAAGCATTAAATATTAAAGGTGAGTTTTATGGAAAATGTTTAATTAAAAATAATGGTTTGTGGATTGAAGATAACTCTGTTGTGCCAGAAATTGTTACTTCAGTAAGAATTGGAATTGATTATGCCGGAGAAGAATGGAAAATGAAACCATGGAGATTTATTTTAAAAAGTTAAAAATAGAAAAAGATAGTTATCTTTATTACTTTAATTATTAATGTGAAAAAAATAGAGTTATTAAAATCAGATATAACAACTTTAAATGTTGATGCTATCGTAAATGCTGCTAATAGTTCCTTACTTGGTGGTGGAGGAGTTGATGGTGCAATACATGAAGCTGCGGGTGAGGAGCTTTTAGAAAAGTGCAAAAAATTAAACGGGTGTAATACAGGAGAGGCAAAAATAACTAAAGGGTATAATCTTTCAGCATCCTATATTATTCACACTGTTGGTCCAGTTTGGGTAGGTGGAAATAATAAAGAAGACAAATATTTGGCAAATTGTTATACTAATAGTTTAGAATTAGCAATTAAAAACAATATTAAAACTATTGCTTTTCCTAGTATAAGCACTGGTGTATATGGTTATCCAAAAAATCGTGCAGCAATTATTGCAGTTCATGCTGTAGAGTCATTCCTAAAGTCACATAATCAAATTGATAAAGTTATTTTTGTAGCTTATGACGAAGAGAATTATTCTATTTATGAAAAATTATTAAAATAATTTTTTTGATTCTAATTATTTGATGGAATTATGAGCGAGATAAAAAAATATTTATCCTTAGTTAAGTTTAGTCATACTATTTTTGCCATGCCATTTGCATTGGTAGGTTATTTTTTAGGAATTAATAAAATTGGCTTTGGTTTCGATTGGAAAGTTTTTATACTTGTAATTGTTTGTATGGTTTTAGCCCGTAGTGCTGCAATGGCCTTTAATAGAATGGTTGATGTACAATATGACCGAAGGAATCCAAGAACTTTAGGCCGCGAAATACCATCGGGACAAATTTCTCTTTTTGCTGCTTCTGTTTTTGTAGCATTAACTTCTTTGCTATTTATTATAACAACTTGGTTTATCAATCCATTGGTTTTTTATCTTTCACCTGTTGCACTTATTGTAATTTTTGGTTATAGTTTTACAAAAAGATTTACATCCCTTTGTCACTTTGTTTTAGGATTGGGTCTTGCTCTTGCCCCAATTGGTGCATATTTGTCTGTAACAGCACGATTTGATATTTTACCAATTCTTTTTTCATTTATAGTTTTGCTTTGGGTTGGTGGTTTCGATATTATTTATGCTTTACAAGATGATGATTTTGATAAAAGTCAAAAACTTCATTCTTTACCTGTAAGATTAGGAAGAAATACTGCACTATTATTTTCCGCATTAGCTCATCTAATAACAATTGGAATTGCTGTTTATGCAGGTTTTACAGGACCATTTTCTGTGTTTTATTGGGTGGGTGTTATAGTTTTTTCAGGAATGTTAATTTATGAACATTTATTAGTAAAGCCAGGTGATTTAAGTCGTGTTAATATGGCATTTGCTGTAGTAAACGGAATTGCAGGAGTTATTTTTGGTGGATTTGTAATTCTCTCTATTTACTTATAATTTTATTTTCGTTTTATATTGGAACTAAGCTTATTATATAAGTAAATTTCTGATTTAATAAAATTAGTAATTATATCCATTTCAAGTCATTTTTTGAGACTATAATTTTGTTTACTTTTGAAAAATTGTGAATTATTTATTAATCTTTTATTTTACTGAAATTTAATAGTATATATTTTTAATTATTTCCTATATGATTAATCAACAGTTATTAAACCCAAGAAGTATAGTTGTAGTTGGAGGTTCTAATGCAACAAATAAACCTGGAGGAAAGGTTCTTAAAAATCTTATTGATTTTAATTTTAAAGGCGATTTAATGGTTGTAAACCAGAAAGAAACCGAAGTTCAAGGAATAAAAGCATATTATGATGTAAAAAGTTTACCAAATGTTGATCTTGCGATACTTGCTATTGCTGCAAAATATTGTGTTGAGACTGTTGAAACTTTGGTTAAAGAAAAAAATACCCGCGCATTTATTATTCTTTCTGCAGGTTTTAGCGAAGAAAATCATGAAGGTGCAATACTCGAAAAACAAATAGTTGATATAATTAATAGTGTAGATGGCTCTTTAATTGGACCAAATTGTATAGGATTTTTAAACTCGAATTATGCTGGAGTATTTACAACCCCTATACCAAAGCTAGATACTAATGGTTGCGATTTTATTAGTGGTTCAGGTGCTACAGCAGTATTTATTATGGAAGCAGGAATGCCAAAAGGGTTAACATTCTCTAGTGTTTATTCTGTTGGTAACAGCGCGCAAATGGGAGTTGAGGAAGTATTAAAATATCTCGACGAAAGCTTTGACCCAAAAACCAGTTCTAAAGTAAAACTGCTTTATATTGAAAATGTAAAGAAACCCGATTTAATACTAAAACATGCTTCATCTTTAATTCGCAAAGGTTGTAGAATTGCAGCAATAAAATCTGGTTCCTCAGAAGCTGGTAGTCGTGCAGCATCATCTCATACAGGTGCACTTGCAAGTCCCGATTTAGCAGTTGATGCATTATTTAAGAAAGCAGGAATTGTACGTTGTTATGGAAGAGAAGAATTAACAACTGTTGCATCAATATTTATGCATCCCGAATTAACCGGTAAAAGAATTGCAATAATAACTCATGCAGGTGGACCTGCTGTAATGCTTACCGATTCATTATCTAATGGTGGTTTAGAAGTTCCCCATATTGAAGGCGAAAAAGCCAAGGAATTGCTAACTCATCTTTATTCAGGCTCATCAGTTGCAAACCCAATTGATTTTCTCGCCACTGGAACAGCCGAACAATTAGGTAAAATTATTGATTATTGCGAAAATGATTTTAGTGAGATTGATGCTATGGCAGTTATTTTTGGTAGCCCAGGCTTATTTGAAGTTTATGATGTGTACGAGTTGTTAAATGAGAAAATGAAAATTTGCAAGAAACCTATTTTTCCAATTTTGCCTTCAATTATTAATGTAAGTAAGGAAATAGATAAATTTATTTCTTATGGAAGAATAAATTTCCCTGATGAAGTAGTCTTTGGAAATGCATTAGCTAAGGTATTTTCTACACAAAAACCTGTTTCCGAAAAAGTTTCTTTACCAAAAGTTGATGAGAAAAAAATCCGTCAAATTATTGATAATGCTGAAAATGGTTATTTAAAACCTTCAGATATTCAACAAATGCTGGATGCTGCTGGAATTAGTAGGGCAGGAGAGGCAGTTGTAAATTCAGTAAGTGATGCTGTGTCGTCAGCTACTCATCTTGGCCTTCCTGTTGTTATGAAAGTAGTTGGTCCGGTTCATAAATCAGATGTTGGTGGGGTTGTGCTAAATGTTAAAGATATTGCAACAGTTGAAAAAGAATTCGAAAGAATGATTAAAATAAAAGATACTACTGCAATATTAATTCAACCAATGCTTTCCGGAACTGAACTATTTGTTGGAGCAAAAAAAGAGGAGAAGTTCGGGCATATGGTTCTTTGTGGATTAGGTGGTATTTTTATTGAAGTATTGAAAGATGTTAAGGCAGGACTTGCACCTATTTCAGAGATTGACTCGTTATCAATGATAAAAGGTTTAAAGAGTTATGGAATAATTAAGGGAGCGAGAGGACAAGAAGGTGTTAATGAAGAAATGTTTGCCGAAATTGTTTCTCGGGTTTCAGTATTGGTAAGCGTAGCGCCAGAGATATTTGAAATGGATTTAAATCCACTTTTGGGTACAAAAGATAAAGTTGTTGCAGTTGATGCAAGAATAAGAATAGAAAAGTAAAAAAGTGTCTAAATTGCCTAAAGTATTTAAAGTTTAAACAATTTGTTATGAAAAAAGCTGATTTTATTTTTATTCTAATTTTCTGTGTTATTGTAACACCGTTCATACCGTTACCCTTTTTAAAAGAGTTTCAATCTAATTATTTATATAATGAATCGCAGTGGATTTGGACAAGCTTCTTAAAGTTTGCTTTATTAGCTACAATGGGTGAGGTTATAGGTTTGCGAATAAAAGCTGGAGTTTATATTCAAAAAGGATTTGGTTTAATTCCTCGAATGGTAGTTTGGGGGTTTTTAGGCCTAACAATTAAAGTTGCTTTTGTTGTTTTTGCAGCTGGTGTTCCTGCATTTTTAGAAAAATGTTTATGGGTTGCAGGCGCAAAAGACTCTATGAATTTTAAAGATGTGTTTGAAGCCAATGCCGCAGGTGCTGGGGGTACAAGATTATTGTCTGCATTTTTTATTAGTACAATTATGAATTTATTTTACGCCCCTGTCATGATGACTTTCCATAAAATAACCGATTTTCATATTGTTAAAAATGGTGGTACTCTTTCCGGGTTTTTAAAACCAATAAACTTTGTAGATAATTTTAAAGATATAAACTGGAAAATGCAGTGGGGTTTTATTTTCAAAAAAACTATTCCATTTTTCTGGATTCCAATGCAAACAATTACTTTTTCGGTTGCATCAGAGTACCGTGTTGTAATTGCTGCTTTTTTAGGAATAGTGCTAGGAGTTTTGCTCTCATTAGCAAGTCCAAAAGAAGTAAAAAAGTAGTTTAAATTAAATTGTTATTGTGAAATAGACTTTTCAATAACAAAGTTCAGAACTTCCTTATTTATTCTAATAAAATATATTCCATTCTCTATTTCTTTAATGCTAATTTGATTGTTTTGAGTTTTGAAAACACCTATTTTTATTATTCTTCCAGTTAAATCAAATAATTCCCACTCGCTATTTTTCTCTACTCCACTGATATTGATAATGTTTGATGCAGGATTAGGATATATTATTGGTTTAATTGAGTTTTTATCATTTAAATTTATTGCTTGAGTATAATTCAAGAGTGAATCGTAATCGCTAATCCAGATGGTATCTCGTTGCCAGTAATTACAATTAATTTGATATGAAACCACTATTGATTCCTTAAATTCTGCAATTCCATCTGCTATTGGAATAATGTTGACTACTCCACTATCTATATTTGCAGGTATAAATATACTATCTGCAACATATTGATAATCTATTCCATTTATTGCTGTTCCTGAAATCGTAAATGGTAAATATTGTATAAGTTCGTCAGAACAGGGCAAGTGTAATGAAAATGATCCTAAACCATTGCTTTCGTGTAAAATGTTACCAATATTATTTGTTAAATGATGATCAAAAAATGGGATACAGGAAAAAGTTGAAAATGCTTCAATAAATAATCCTGAATCGTAATTTGGATCAGGAGAATCGGCAACTACAAATTTTATATGATATGTTGTACAAGGAATAACAGAATATTTAATTCTTAAAGTTTTCGTATAACCGTCGAATGCAACTGTATTATTTGAAGGAATATTATTTACAAATAATGAAGAATAACCTAGTGATTCGCAACTGTCGGGACTAAATATACTTCCAGCACTTCCGTTATTAATTGAATTTATGCCAATATTATAATTAGTTCCAGATATTTTTGCGATATTAACCCCTTCAATTGGAAGGCCAGGTCCATTAAGAAAAATTCCCATGGCATCTGTTTGTTTATTGCAAACGTATTGAGGATATTCTTCTGAAGCAAAAATAATATTGAGTCTTAATGTATCAGTATGAATCTGAAAATCGAATTCTAAAACAGCTGCATTAGTGTTATGAACCCCAGTCATTGCTTCAAGTGTTGCGTCACCCAGGTTTGAGATATTGTAACTAAGCAATTGTGATGAACTGCCTGGAATATCTAAAACATTGCCAGTACTAAGTGCAATTCCAGAAAAGAAGTTAAAACTTGAGGTATTTTGATTGTTAAAATATCCTATTTGACTTGGGCCAGATAAATTATAATAACCTTGAAAACTTATATTTGTAATATTTTCGAAACCAATTGCTAAGTTATTCTGAACAATATTTTCAATTGTTTGAGCTGATGAAACAGTTATTTGAGCATTTAAATTTATACTATTTATTGAAATAATAATAGTTAGTATGAATAGTCTTAATTTATTTTTCATAAATATATTTTAATAAAAGACAAAATAGTAAGTTAATCCGTTGCCTTAAAACTTATGTTAAGAAGCAGTAATTATTAATGTTTGTATTTTATGTTTAGTAACAGTACAACCTTTTACTTTTTATCTGAGTCTGATGATTAAATTAAATTAAAAAATATCAAAAAAACTTGTTTTTAAACGAAAAACTTAATCCAATTAGTGTTATGGCTAAATTGATTTAGTTGTTTTGATGAAAATTTCGAAAAGCTCTGTTAATGTTGTAAATAACATAAACTTTTATTTGCTTTTTTTGTTTTTGTTTTTTAAGTTTGCTTTATCATGATGAAAACGTCAATCTTTAAATTTAAAATATGAATAAAAAATTATTCTTAACAGCAATGCTATTTTTAGCTAGTTTTAGTTTTGCTTTATGTCAAAACTATTGGACATTATCTGATAATTCCGCAAAAGGAAAAGAGATAATTGCCAAAAAAGTAGCTGTAACTTATTATGATGTTTACACTCTAGACTTTTCAAGTTTTAATGCTGCATTGCAGAATGCACCTATGAGAGGCGAGTATTCTAAAGGTAATGAGCTGTTTTTAACTTTACCTAATTCTGATGGGCAATTTGTAACTTATAGAATAGTTGAAGCTCCTGTTTTGCATCCTGATTTAGGAGCTAACTTTCCTACAATAAAATCTTATGCTGGCCAAGGTGTTGATGACCCTGCCACTTCCATAAGATTTTCTGTTTCTTCAGAAAGAGGTTTGTATGGAATGATTTTTAATGGAGATAATGGGGTTAATTTTATTGATCCTTATTCTGTTGATCTTACGGAATATATGGTTTATTCTAAAAAGGATATGATAAGAACTGCTGAAGCTGATTTTGAATGTACAATGCCTGATGAACATAATCATTCTTCTGAAGAAAGTGTTAATCCTAAAGCTACAAATGATAAAAAATTAAGAAAATATAGGTTAGCTCTTTGTTGCAATGCAGAATATGGAAATTTGTTTATTGGAACTGCAACTACAAATCATCAGAAATATTTAAACATTCTTGCTCAAATGAATATTACCATGACAAGAGTTAATGGTGTTTATGAAAAAGATCTTGCAATAACTATGGAAATTATTCCTAATGATACTTTAATTATATATTTTGGAAGTACAACAACTGACCCATGGGGAACAGAATTTAATACAAAGACAGCTCAAACAATTGATGCTGCTATTGGAATTGCAAACTATGATATTGGCCATAATTTTAATACTTCCGGAGGTGGAAATGCTGGATGTATTGCATGTGTCTGTTTGGGAACTGCAACTACAACATCTCAATCTGGAACTCATAAAGGTCGTGGTATGACCGGTAGATCTGATCCAACAGGTGATGCTTTTGATATTGATTATGTAGCTCATGAAATGGGACATCAATTTGGTGGTTATCACACAATGAATACTTGCAGCAGGAGTGGAAGCGGAAGTACAGAAGTTGAAATTTGCAGTGGAACTACAATAATGGGGTATGCGGGTATTTGTAATCCAAATGTTCAAATGAATAGTGATGCATATTTTGCTTATGTAAATATCCGAGATATTTCTGCAAATGTTAAAACAGGAAATAGTGCAAGTTGCGCTCAAATAATAAATTTTACTAATAATCCTCCAACAGCGAATGCTGGAGCAGATTATATTATTCCTAAGTCTACCGCTTTTGTTTTAACAGGAGTTGGAACTGATCCTGATGGTGATATTTTAACTTATACCTGGGAAGAAAATGATCCTGCATTACCTACTGGTTCTGCTACAACTGCTCCGGTTGCAACTTGGGCTGCAGGTCCTATGTTTCGTTCATTAACAGGAACAACAAGCCCATCAAGATATTTTCCAGTTATTACTTCTATAATTGCTAATAATTTGGCTCCAACCTGGGAAGTTATTCCTTCTGTAGCAAGAACTTTAAATTTCTCGTTAGTTGTTAGGGATAATAAAGCGGGTGGCGGACAAACTGCTGATGATTTGATGGTTGTTACAGTTAATGGTACTGCTGGTCCTTTTACGGTATCTGCTCCAAATACAGCAGTTACATGGGCTGCTGGAAGCACTCAAACTGTAACCTGGAATGTTGCTGGTACCACAGCTGCACCAGTTAGTTGTGCAAATGTTGATATTTTCTTGTCAACTGATGGAGGATATACATATCCAATTACACTTCTTGCAAATACATTAAATGATGGTACGGAGACTATAACAATACCCAATAATCCTTCAACTACTTGTAGGGTAATGGTGAGGGGAGCTAATAATATTTTCTTTGATATTTCAAATATAAATTTTACAATTACTGGTTCTGTAAATACAATTACTTCAGGAACAATTACCGGAAGTCCATTTTGTGCTGGAGTTGCCGTAAGTGTCCCATTTACTATGTCTGGAACATTTAATGCAGGTAATATTTTTACAGCTCAATTGTCTAACGCAGCTGGAAGTTTTGCTACTCCTGTAAGTATTGGTACCTTAACAGGAATTACATCTGGCACAATAGCAGGAACAATTCCTGCAGGAACTGCAACTGGAACTGGATATAGAATTAGAGTTGTTTCCAGCTCTCCTGTTGCCACGGGAGCCGATAATGGAACAAATATATCAATTAATTCAAGTAC
>CAIQJL010000320.1 GCA_903872185.1 uncultured Bacteroidota bacterium
TAATTGTGCCATGAAAACAAAGAAATCAATTTTAACAATTTTCTGCCAGGCAGTATTAATTGTTTTAACACAACAAGTAATTGCACAAGATATTCATGTTTCACAATATGAAGCTTCGCCAATTCTGTTAAATCCTGCATTAACAGGTATGCAAAAAGATATGAAATTTCGTTTTGTTCATCAATACAGGAATCAATGGGATGCAATTACCCGAAAGTCATATATGAGCTCTGCATTAGCATATGACATGCCTTATAAACAAAAATGGGGCGCTGGTGCTTATATTTTAAATGATAACAGTTCAAGAACCTACAATTCATTTTCATTTGCTTTATCGGGTTCGCATGATATTACAATCCCTAATCAGGATAAACACCATTTATGCGTAGGTATTCAAGCTGGGATTATTTTAAAAACTCTGAAACAAAGTCGCTATACTTTTGACGAGCAATACTCACAAGGTAGTTTTGATAGCCAATTACCATCTGGCGAGAATTTCGAAAAAGCAAAAAGGCTCTTACCAGAAATAAATTTCGGTTTTGCTTATTATAATTCTGATGAATCAAAAAAATACCGTCCATATGCTGGAATTGCTATTTCACATATAACTAATCCCAAAAGTAATTTCTTAGCCGAAGGCGAAACTTCACGTTTACCTCTTAAGTATATTTTATATGGAGGCAGTAAACTAATTATCAACGATAAATTTCAACTTGATCCAAATTTAATGGTAATGAAACAAAAAAATGCCTGGGAATTGAATATTGGAACAAAAGCATTCTATTTTATGGAAGGTGTTGATTTTGTAATGATAGGCGGACTTAATTACAGACTAAAAGACGCTATTATCGGACAATTTGGTATATTTTACAAAAATTTTATTTACCGAATCAGTTACGACATGAATGTGTCTAAACTAAGAACATATAGCAATTTTAAAGGTGGTCTTGAATTCTCAGTAACTTTCTTTAAGAAAATTGGATCAGGAAACAGATTTTTAAGCGGTTATTAGAAATCTTTAATTTCTTTTTTGACAAAAAGGCAAATGATTTTCGGGTTGAGAAATAAAATTTCTCAACTCGTCACAATCATCAGGATTACAAGAAATATGACAAACTCTTTTAATAACTTTAAAACTCTTTAATTTTACATTCGCTGAAATAAAATCTTTATTCTTTTTTTCTTCGCAAAGTAAATTAGTACTTAAGTATTTCTTATTATCATCAGAAAATACAGTAACAACATTTGAATTATCACCTAATTCATTTTGTACTTTAATTGCTCCAAGAAAATTTGCTCCAGATGAAATTCCTACACCAATGCCAAGTTCACTAGCAAGTTTTTGTGCCATTATAATCGAATCTCCATCATCTACACCAACAACATTATCCAATTCATTTAACTTAACAATTGAAGGAATAAATTCATCAGAAATTCCTTGTATTCGATGTTTGCCTACTTTATATCCAGTTGAAAGAGTTGGTGAATTTGAAGGTTCTAAAGGATGTATTTTAATATTTTCAAATTTGCTTTTCAAATACTTTCCAACTCCCATAATTGTCCCCCCTGTTCCAACTCCAGCAATAAAAGCATCTGGAATTATTGACCTGTATTTTAATTGCCAATATATTTCAGGACCAGTTGTTAACATATGAGCTTCAACATTATCTTCATTAGAAAATTGGCAAGGCAAAAAAGCATCTTTTGTTTTTCCAGCTAATTCAATAGACCTTGCAATACTTCCTTTAAAACCACCTTCTTCGCTTGAAATTAAAATTATATTAGCTCCAAAACTTTTTATTAAATTTATTCTCTCTGAACTCATCCAATCAGGCATAAAAATAGACACTTTATGACCTAAAGCTCTACCAATTGCAGAAAACGAAATACCTGTATTGCCACTAGTGGCTTCAATAATATCACTACCAGGTTTTAAAAATCCTCTTTCGTATGCTTTTGTAATAATATGAATTGCCATGCGGTCCTTAATACTTCCAGTCATGTTCATATTTTCGGCCTTTGCAAAAACTCTTCTTGTGTTACCCTTGTATTCAAATTCAATTTCTAACAATGGAGTATTTCCTATCAGACAACAAATGTCTTTAATCCTGTTTTTATATTCTTGCATAAATAAAATAATAGACCTCAAAAATATCACTTTGATTTATCAGAAACTAATTTAATCGGCCTAAATCGTTTTACTTTTTTTTAATACTCTAAATTTATAGTAATTATATACATATAATATTTATCAACAACACATATTACATTACACATTATTATTTCAAGAAATAGCAATGAACAGAATAAGTATATTATACTGTATTCTAGATATATAAATATAAATAATTTTGAACATGTCAAACAACACTTCAAACATTGTATTTTAATGCAAATATTTTTTTGAATTAACCAATTTAAAATTTCAACTTTGCAACAACCATTTTTAAAATAAATATTTTTATGGAAAAATTGAATACAGATGCTTTAGATTATCACTCAAAAGGACGTCCTGGTAAAATTGAGGTTATTCCTACAAAACCATATAGTTCACAGCGAGATTTATCGTTAGCTTATTCACCTGGTGTAGCTGAGCCTTGTTTAGCAATTGCCGACAATAAGGAAGATGTATATAAATATACAGCTAAAGGTAACTTAGTTGCAGTAATTTCAAATGGAACAGCTGTTCTTGGTTTAGGAAACATTGGGCCAGAAGCTGGTAAACCAGTAATGGAAGGAAAAGGTCTATTATTTAAAATATTCGCTGATATTGATGTTTTTGACATTGAAGTTGATGCATATGAAATTGATCATTTTGTAAATACGGTAAAAGCAATTGCTCCAACCTTTGGAGGGATTAACTTAGAAGATATTAAATCACCAGAATGTTTCGAAATTGAAAGAAGGCTAAAAGCTGAGCTTAATATACCAGTAATGCATGATGATCAGCATGGAACAGCTATTATTTCGGCGGCTGCTTTACTTAATGCAGTTGAATTAGTTAATAAAAAACTAGATAAAGTCCGTATTGTTATTAATGGAGCTGGCGCTTCTGCCATTTCATGTACAAGATTATATGTTGCATTAGGAGCAAAATACGAAAATATTGTAATGTTAGATAGTAAGGGTGTAATTAGAGCTGATCGCGACAATCTAACTGATGAGAAGAAATTATTTGCTTCAAAAAGAGATATAAACACTTTAGATGAAGCAATGAAAGACGCTGATGTATTTGTTGGTCTTTCAAAAGGGAATGTAGTTTCTCAGGATATGGTTCGTTCAATGGCTAAAGATGCTATTGTATTTGCAATGGCTAATCCTACACCTGAGATTTCTTTTGCTGATGCAATTGCAGCCAGAAAAGATATTATCATGGCTACCGGTCGTTCAGATCATCCTAATCAGGTAAATAATGTACTTGGCTTCCCTTTTATTTTTCGTGGTGCATTAGATGTTAGAGCTACTTGCATTAACGAAGAAATGAAATTAGCTGCTGTAAAAGCTTTAGCAGAACTTGCGAAAGAAAGTGTACCTGACACGGTTAATCTAGCATATCACACTAAAAATCTTTCATTTGGAAGAGATTATATTATTCCAAAACCTCTTGATTCACGCTTAATTTATACAGTAGCTCCTGCTGTAGCAAAAGCTGCAATGGATTCTGGAGTAGCTCAAAAACCAATTAAGGATTGGGATGCTTATAAAGCTGAATTAAAAAAACGACTTGGTTTAGATAATGAACTAATGCGTAAGGTTACTCATAAAGCTAAACAAGATCCTAAACGTGTTGTTTTTTCTGATGCAGAAAATTATAAAATTTTAAAAGCAGCTCAGGAAGTCAAGGAAGAAGGAATTGCAATTCCAATATTATTAGGAGACAAGGATCTTATTGCAAAAATCAGTTTAGAAAATCATTTAGATTTAGGTAACATTCAGATTATTGACCCAAAATCAAAAGAAGAAGAAGGAAGAAGAAATGACTTTTCTGCAGCATATTTTGAAATGCGTAAAAGAAAAGGTCTTACATACGTAGATGCACAATCAGCTATCAGAAATCATAATTATTTTGGTGTAATGATGGTTGAAAAAGGAATGGCAGATGTATTTATTTCTGGTTTAACAAGAAAATATCCTACTACCATCCGTCCTGCTTTAGAAATAATTGGACGTCAAAAAGGTGTTCGTATTGTTGCAGGAATGTATATAATGATGACACCAAGAGGACCATACTTCTTAGCAGATACAACAGTAAATATTAATCCTACAGCACAAGACCTTGTTGATATTACTATATTAACAGCTAACACTGTAAAAGAATTTAATATTATTCCAAAAATTGCAATGTTATCTTATTCAAATTTTGGATCAACACCTAACGAAGAAACAAAAAGAGTTCAGGATGCTGTAAAAATATTACACGAAAAACATCCAGATTTAATTGTTGATGGCGATTTCCAGGCAAATTTCGCAATTAATCCTGAAATGCGCAATGAATTATTTCCATTCTCAAAACTAGGAAATCAAGAAGCTAATACTTTAATTTTCCCTAATCTTGCTGCTGGTAACATAGTGTACAAACTAATGCAGGAATTGGGCGAAATGGAAGCAATTGGTCCATTAGTTATGGGATTAAAAAAATCAGTTCATGTGCTACAATTAGCTAGTTCAGTTAGAGAAATTGTAGATATGGTAACAATAGGCGTAGTAGATGCTCAAGTAGAAAGAGAATAATCTCTAAAATATGTTTTTAAACAAAACCCGGCATTAGTCGGGTTTTGTTTTTTTAACATTTTACAGATTGAAAATTACCTAAATTTGCAAAAATGAAAATTGCAATAAAACATTTATTTGTATTATTTGTTGTTTTTAGCCTATCATTAATTATGGCTAACAGCGGGTTTATTGACAATTATTTAACTTTTAATAAACTTTCTTCAAATATTGAATGTTCTGATATTTCTAATCATTCTGAACATTCACATTCTTTAAATTTTGAAGATGATGTTTTAATTATTGACTCAAAAATTAAATCAAATAAATTTATTTGCATTATTGATCCAATAGCATTAAAAAAGGACAATTTTAAAAATAATTTACCCACCTCAATTTGGCAACCGCCTAAGATTTCTTAACACCTCTTACTTTTTATTATTTTCTATTTTTCGCAGATCTTCTGCACATTACTTATTTAAATAATTTTCAGTTATGGTACAAGAGAAAAAAAGGGTAGCCTTAATTTCAGTATTTGCTGCAATATTTTTAACCGGATTTAAATTAGTTATTGGAGTTTTAACAGGTAGTTTAGGTATTTTATCTGAAGCCTTACACTCTGGTCTCGATCTTGTTGCTGCAATTATAACATATTTTGCAGTTAGTGTATCCGATAAACCTGCAGATAAAAACCACAATTTCGGTCATGGAAAAATTGAAAATTTTTCTGCATTTATCGAAACAATATTATTACTTATTACATGTGCGTGGATAATTTACGAAGCTGTTAACAGATTAACAACTGGTAATACAGAGATTGAAGTTAATATTTGGAGTTATATTGTTATTGTAAGTTCAATAATTATTGATATCAATCGTTCAAGAATGTTATATAAAGTAGCTAAAAAACACAATAGTCAAGCGCTTGAAGCAGATGCATTACATTTCTCTACTGATATATGGAGTTCTGCAGTAGTATTGTTAGGATTAATTTGCGCAAATTTTGGATTTTTCTTTGCAGATTCAGTTGCTGCTTTAATTGTAGCATTAATAGTACTAGTTGTTTCTTACAAACTTGGAAAAAAAGCTGTAGATGTTTTACTAGATAAAGCACCAGAGGATAAAATCAACAAAATTGAACATTCATTATCTACATTCCCTGAAATTAAAAATTTTCATAGCTTAAAAGTAAGATCAGCGGGTGCCGATACTTTTGTAAGTGTTATAATAACATTAGATCCA
>CAIQJL010000321.1 GCA_903872185.1 uncultured Bacteroidota bacterium
CTTAACAAGAGTCCAACTCCATTTTTTAGTCGTACCTTGAGCTGACTGAGCAGTATCAGTCGTGTCCACTCCCACACCCAAATCAGCGTCGTGTAAGGTTAATTGTGCAGTTAAGCCGCTAATTTTTGAATCACTCATTGCTAAGGTGTTGCTATTGGATTAGTTGTTGGTTGAAATCCTTGTGGGACAGCGTATTCGTAAAGTATCTTAAATCCGTCTTCCTGCAGTAAGTTAAACCCGTCTTCTTTAAGGATGTTTCCTATCTGATAAGTTGGTGCTGGGTAAGCAGGGGGCGTTACAGCCCCCCACGCAGTTGATGGTGCTGAGGTTGGTTTATTCCAGACAGTCATTTTATTATATATTTAACCTAATTTCCATTTATTTACACCCCTTATTACATCTATCCTTATATCCGTTATTTTTTACCACAATTTTTACAATATTGCCTTCCATCTGATTTGTATACTTCAAACCTAGTGCTTCCGCACTCACATCTGAAACCGGATATTTTTTGTATCCAGTGAATTATGGTCATATGCTTGTTAATACTTCCCAAGCTGTTGCGCCTCCAATCATAAGCTTATTCAGTGTAGTATTAAAATAAATTCCGCCCTTAACATAAGCCGGAGCGCCTGCAGTGGCGTGTTGTATTGGCAAAAAAACTCCGCCCAAAACTGTTTCACCAGTTGCTAGAAATTTAATCAAAGCAGTTATTGACCCACCACTTCCATCATTAACAACATCGAGTTTCATCATCTTTGTTCCATTCGCCAATGACCAAAACATTTTCAATGGATTAGCCGCTTGATTATTGGCTATCATTTGAATCATTGCTGGCCCATCTCCATTTTGTGTTCCGTTGAAACCATCATGTGCTCCCGATGCAATTATCACTCCTCTTCCATTTGTATTATTGCCAACCGCTTGAACAATTGCCTTACTGTCAGTAGTTGTTTTTGATTCAGCACGAATTTCACTATTCTCAGCCTCATTGACAACGTGAAGGTCAGTGGCAGGGGCTAATGTCCCAATGCCAACAGATTTTGCAAGATTAGAATACGCATATCCTTGATTATTGAAGATAATTGCATTTGTAGGAAGTGTTCCGCCAATTGGAGTGCTACAAGTAATGAATTTATTATTGAGAATAACCGCCTTGACGACAGTTCCATCTGCACCGTCAAAAGAAATACCTCGATTATTCGTGTTGTAAAAAGTATTTCCTAATATAGTAATATCTGTAATATTAGAATTTCCCCCCAATAATAATAATTGCCTATTATTGCCGTAATTAGTTAGTAAATGATTTGATGTAATAGTTATTCGCAAAACATCATCAACCCAAATTGCTCTATCACAATTATTAATAATATTACCGATAATTTCTACATCTGAAATTGTCCCTGGATTACCAAAATTTCCAACTCTAATTCCTGAAGCAACCAGAACAACGGAGCCACCATCTATAATATTATTTGAAACATTGTTTTTACTTGAAGTGCTAGTCTGGGAATTACAAACAGAAACTGCATTCCCTTGACAATTATAATAATTATTACCAGTCACAATAGACTCAGTTACACCATCTTGGGCAGTACCAGTGTCAGTGCAAGAATCAAATAAGTTTCCTATAACACGATAAAATGATGAATTACTGGTATATGTGTGGTCTGCTGTAAGACTGCTTAACATTCCATTATTATAAAACTTGTTTCCTTGATACAAAATTTGATGGCAATTTGATAGTCTAATAGATGCTCCGCTTCTGCAGTTATGTATAAAGCATTTTATCACGCTAAAGTTACTTATGTTATTTAAAAACATAATTGCCCTATCATCTCTGCCTGCGCCATTTGTTTGATTTGCATCATTGCCATCTATTGAAATATTTTCAAAATGTATATCAGATAAACTAGTTGTTACGTTACTAAACATCTGAGAATTTGCTCCATTTTTTAATTTCAAAACAGATTTTTCTCCTTGTCCTCTAAAAGTAATATTAGAATATAGAGTATCTATAACAGCAGATATTTGGAATGTTCCGATTGGAAAATAAACAATTCCTCCGCCAGCATTATTAGCGGCTAACATAGTAGCATTTATAGCTACTAAATTATCAGTTGAGTCATCCCCAACCGCCCCATAATCCATCACGTCAAAAACAAGTTTATCGCTTTTTCTAATCTTATTTAAAATTGGATCAAATTTTACTTTCATATGCTTAAGCGTAAGTTAAAGAAGTTAAGTCTGTTGCAACTTGACTAAAAGCTCCACCGCCAGCCCATGTTATAACCGTGTCAGCTCCTGAAACTGTTATTTTCTTTGCTTGCCACAAGGCTGAAGCTTTAGCAGTTCCGACTGGTGCAATTGCTACATAAGTTACGCCAGTTCCTTCGGTTATTTTTTGAGCCATTGGAGCGTCCGTCACTGGTAAATTACCATTAGCGTCTTTGTCGGCGGAGGTTGTTTTGAGATTTCCTTTTGAGTCAACCTCCAAACCCGAAGCATCTCCGTTACTTCTCGTGCCGGGAGTCGCATTATAATTTGCCAGTTGTCCATTTACTGATTGTTTAGACATAATGATTATTTTTAATTAGTTTTAATTCCTTTATTTCCTTTTGCAATCTTTTTTCTGTTTCCAGCATTTCAAAGCACCTTGTCTCAAATTCTTGTTCTAAAAGTTTCATGCCCTTTTCAAGAGTGTCTTTCTGCTGATTGAACATCTTAATCTCTTCTAAAATCTTTTTTCTTCTGAGATAAGATTCTTTTAATTCAGCATCTCTTTCTTTGTCTGCGTTGTTCTTAAAATCGTTGACACTTAAAAGTTGC
>CAIQJL010000322.1 GCA_903872185.1 uncultured Bacteroidota bacterium
ACCTTCATCTTTTTTGGTGTCGATATTTATTGTACCTCCAAGTTTTTCGATTTTTTCTCGTACTATAGCCATTCCAAGACCTCTGCCAGAGATATTGGTAACAACTTGCTTAGTAGAAATACCAGAATGAAAAACATAAGGTAGAATTTCTTTATATGTTAAATCATCATAATTAACATTTGGGTTTGCTATATTTTGCTTAACCAGACTTCTTATTTTTTCTAAATCAATTCCTGTTCCATCATCTGAAATTATTATTTCGGCAGTGGTACTATTTAATTGAGAAATTGTTATGTTTAATGCTGCGTGTGCAGGTTTCGACTTTTGTTTTCTTATTTCTGGTGTTTCTATACCGTGATCGATACAATTTCTGATAAGGTGAATAATTGGGTCTTTTAACTCGTTTAATATTCTTCTATCGGTTTCAATACTATCGCCCTTAACTTTTAAATCGATTTGTTTTTCCTGTTCGCGCGATAAATCGCGAACTATCATAGGAATGTTTTGAAGCAAAGTTGAGAAAGGCATCATAATTACCTTTTTCATGCTGTGCGTAAGATTTTCTATTTGTGATTCGGCAGCACGATAGTTGTGTTCTGCAGTTGTGTTAACAACTCTCACTTTATTTGAAATTGAGTTAAGTTGTGTATAGCATGAATCAATAAACTCATTTGCATTTTCTATCTGAGCTTTGTTAAATTGTTCGACTTCAGCAATACTTCTGTGTTGCAAATTTGTATTGGTTCTATTTTTTTCTTTGAATTTTCTTATTTTATTTTTAACCAAAGAAATTTCGCTTTTTAACTTTCCTATTTCAGAAATAAGTTCCTTTTCGGTAAGTTTTACAGAACGTAACTCTTCAACCTGAAACATTAGCGAATCTATTACTTCAATAGGAATGCGAATTGTTGTTTCGGAATGAGTATATTTTTCGGCATTAAACTCGGGTTTAACTTCCTGAACTGGAATTTCTTTTTTAACTATTTTTTTTACATGTCCCTTTGCTGCCTGATCGAGAGTTTCGGAAAATTCAGTTACTTTTTTTGAAAGTAAATTATGATGATCGGAAACTTCAGGTTTAACAAGTTCTTTTATAAGATCTATACTTTGAATAATTAAATCGAGTAATTCTGGAGTTATTTTAAGTTCTTTCTTTTTTAATCCGGAAAACACACTTTCAGCCGACTGACAAATTTTTTCGATTTTCTGAAGATTTACACTACGTGCAGCGCCTTTTAAACTATGAAAATTTCTGAATATAGCTTCAATAAATTCGGCATATTTTTCGGCTGGCAAATCTTTCTCCAATTCTAATAAATCATTGGAAATACTTCCAATGGCTTCATCAGCTTCAACTCGAAAAGTTTCGAGAAGCATTTTTAGAAATTGTTCGTCTTGCTTGGTCACTGAAATTAGTTTTAAATTATATTACAAAATGTTAAAAGCAACTGCTATACTTTGTATTTGTCAACTAATTGTTTTAATCTTAAGCCCATTTCATGTAAACTTCTGGCAGCTGTTTCGGCTTGTTTTGTACTTGAAAGATTTTGCAAACTGGCTTCTTTAATATTTTCCATTGCCTGTGCAACCTGATTCATTCCTACAATTTGTTGTTGAGCTGTTACAGATATTTGTGTTGCAGATTGTGATGTTTCGGTAATTGCATCAAGTACTAATCTAATTGTTTCGCCAGTTTCTTTTGATTGTTTAACGCCAGATTCAACTGCTCTGCTTCCTTGTTCGGTTGCCATAACAGCTGCGCTGATTGATTTTTGAACATCATTTAAAATAACTCTAACCTGACCAGAAGCATGTTTTGATTGTTCGGCAAGACTTTTTACTTCTTGTGCAACAACACCAAATCCTTTTCCAAATTCGCCAGCTTTAGCAGCTTCAATTGCAGCGTTAACCGCTAAAAGATTTGATTGCTCGGCAAGATCGCTAACTGTTGCAGCAATTTCGCCTATAGATTGACTTTGTTCGCTTAAACGAACAATGGTGTCGCCAATTAATTCCATTTGTTCGTGAATACGGTTAATGAACAATACAGTTTCTTCTACAGATTTTTTTCCTGTAGCCGAAATTTGTGCAGCACTATTAGCTGAATCGCTAACCATTTTAGCTTTTTGAGTTGCTAATTGTGAAGTTTGTTTTACTTGTTCAATTGTTGTTGTGGTTTCGGTAATTGCTGTTGATGTTTCGGCAGCACCAGACGATACCTGTGATGTTGATGCAAGAATTTCGCTTGCTGATGTACTTAGTACATTTATCGACTCCATAGTATCTTTAGTAAAGCTTCTAAAATTTGCAAGCATTAACTGGAACGAATCCGACAACAGTCCCACTTCGTCTTTTCTCTTTTTTACATCAAATTGAATAGTTAAATCGCCATCAGCCATGCTTTTTGCATAACCTGTAATTACTTTTAAAGGTTCGGCAATAATTTTGTTCATAAACATTATTATAATAATACTTATAACAAAGGCTAGTATACCCAAAAATGTAAAAACATAAAGAGAAACAGTATTACTTTTTTGATCAGCTGCAATTAATTTTTCATAATTTTTAAATGAAAGGGCTGAATTAGATTCGCATATATCTATAATTTTTTTAAATAACGGAGCCTGAAGATCTTTAGAAATAAGAAGAGCTTCATCATATCTTCCTTGATCAATTAGTTGTATTTGTTGTTTCTTATTTTCTAAATATTGATTTCTATTAAGGATTAATTGCTCGGTTACTGTCAAACTTTCGGTATCATTAAACATCTTATATAATGCTTCCGACTCATCAATACTCTTATTTATTTGAGCGGCATTTGCATCCATTAGCCCTTTTATTTCATTTGTTTTAGCAGAATCTCTTGAAACCATTAACTCAAGCATTAAAGCTCTGTTGTGGTTAATGTTTAATTCTACACCAGCCATATTTACCACATCTTTAAAAATGTAATCGTGCATAGTTTTTTGAGATGTTGAAATTGAATTTAATGTTGAAATAGCAGTAAAAATTATGACTGCAAT